>JAFUZM010000171.1 GCA_017476605.1 Clostridia bacterium | reverse complement strand
CGGAAGTCTTGCAATAAATCGAATATCGTAGTGAATGGTCTGCTCATTTGCCGCACTGCTCTCAGAGTTCATCTGCGTAACACGCTTATTTCCGTCCAGTTTCCCGCCCTCGTCCTGATGAACGGGATAATAAGAAACCTGCGGCTTGTCAGCAAAACAATTCGCAATGATATACTCTTCGGAGCATTTCTTAAACTCAGGAATGCACATTTGCATCAGCGGGGCCAGAACCGCTTCGTGAGAGAAAATCTTCTTAGCGTTTCTGTCGAGCATCGCTTCATCCCCGGCATTGTCCAGCGTATTTGCAATGCTTGTTTGTAAAACCATGGCGACCTCCTTCTCGGGTGAGCATCCCGGCCATTTGGCGTCGTAGTCTGGTCAGCATTCATCCTCAGACATCCTGTTTTTGTTGCGTAAAACAGGCAACTCCCCCAAGTGCTGTCTGCGAAAAGAGTATACCATAATTTGCAGAGTTCAACAACATCAATTATTTTAGAGGCATCCTTCGCAATTTGTAATCACTAAAACGGCAGAAAAGGAGACGAAAGAATTGTGGATGCCTTTTTCGTAATGGGTCTCCAACAGAGATCCAGATTGAGGAATTAAAACGTCGTAATGAGTCTTTCGAATCCGGAGCGGTTTAATGAAACAGAAGGACAAACTTGTACATGCAAATCGGGCAATCACTCAACTTCATGCAAGAATACGGCCACTCGCGGAGGAAGGCAAAATTTATCAGAATCCGCAAATCGAGGCCCGAAGATCCCGGAAGTGCCTGAGAGACGATTCTGCGGCACAATGGCAGTGCGTCGATGGTGCAGATACAAACATAAGGAGGAAAGATGGCAATCACAAAAACGGACTTCATGCGTGGCATGCAATGCCGCAAAATGCTGTGGCTGGACAAGCATAAACCCGGGCTGCGTGTTATCCCGCCTGAGGTGCAGGCGCGACTGGATGCCGGGAATGACTTTGGAGATCTGGCAATGGGCATGTTTGGACCGTATGAGGAGATGACGGTATATCTTCCAGGAAAGCGGATTCCGAATAAGAAAGCGATGATTGAAAAGACGCAGGATGCGCTGGCGCGAGGTGTTCCGGTCATCTGCGAGGCGGCATTCAGCAACTACAACAATTACTGTGCTGTCGATATCCTGCGCAGGACAGAAACCGGCTACGATCTATATGAGGTAAAGAATGCGCCAGAGGTGCAGGAACAGTTCATCCGGGATGCAGGATTCCAGTACTATATCGTTTCGCGATGCGGACTGAAAATCGGGCACATCTGCATTGTGATCCATGGCCCGGATGAGGAAAATCCTTTTGTGCCGGTAGATGTGACGCGGCAGGCAAAGGGATATTATCGCTATATCAACGACAATATCTGGGATCTGAACCGGATGCAGAAGGAACCGGAGGAGGTTGAGACTGCTCCTGGTGAGCACTGTACCAGTCCCTATGAGTGCTGGTATTACGAATACTGTCATGGACAAAGGAACGAGAAGAGTTCAATGAGCTTGGAGGATATATGAGCAAGTATACTGATCTGGCAATGGAACGCCGCGGGCAATTCTCTCCGGATGGAAGACCGGTTTATAACTGCTGTCAGTCCGTCGTTTCTGTATTTGCGGAGGACGCAGGGTATGATGAAGCGGCGGCAATGAAGGCAGCAACCTACTTTCGGGGAGGCATGCAGATGGGCTCTGTTTGCGGTGCCATCACGGGTGGACTCATGGCGCTTGGACTGGCCGGAATTGACGACAGTCAGGTGCTGAATGAGTTTTATCGGAAGATTAAAGAAAACCACGACGGCCTCATGAACTGCAAAGACCTGCTTCGTGTCAATGCGGAGCGAGGCGGCGAAAAGATGCCTCACTGTAACGGGATGATCCGTGAATGCATCGGGTATATCGAGCAGGTGCTGAGGGAGAAGGGAAAGCTGTCGTGAGCATTCTTGGCATGGTGGCGATCCTGCTGGCGGTCCTGAACGTGATCTCCTTCAGCCTTATGGCCTATGATAAGCGCTGTGCGAGAGCGGGGAAAAGGAGAGTGCCGGAGAAACGGCTGTTCCTGGCAGCTGCATGTTTTGGGGGACTTGGAGGAATCCTGGGCATGCAACTGTGCCGCCACAAGACAAAGCATTGGACGTTTCGTGTCCTTTTCCCGCTGTTTCTGATTACCCAGATTGCATTGCTCATATGGGGAATGCTGATCTGGCTAAACTGACATTACAAGCGGATGAAGCCTCAAAGAGACTTAATTGAGGCATTCACAGGAATATGCTCTGCGGATAGTACGGTACTTTCGAAAGAATCCATATGGACGATATGTCGTCCTTCCGCTTGAATCCGCCCCGGTGGCAAAGACCATCCTCCATGACCATCAGATGGCTCGTGGAAGATAACAGATCCGTTCAGCTGTCGGCGTGATGCGGTGTTGCCTTGAGGTAAGAACCTATGCCAGCTGCAATTCTTTGTCGGATACCTCTGGCAGGAAAAGACAGCAGGCCAAACAAAAGGTGTACAAAGAGAACAGGGCCCGGATAAATATCCGGGCCCTGTTCTCTTTGTACATTTTACTGAGCTTGGTAATCCTAAGATCGAATGAAATTTGGTCATACACAGATTACAGAAGATTTTGTTGCAGAATGTCAGAAGACAGTTCGGGGATGAATTGGAGAGACTGGGATGAAGCTTCTGTCTGATTGCAGACTTGGAATGAGAGACGCAGGTTGGAGAAAAGCTGCTGAGAAAATGAAGACTCTCTTGAAGAGGACGCTCATTGATGGTGTCCACGGAGTGCTCGATGGTGTAATCCAGGAGAACATAGAGCATGCGAACCAACAAGTGGGTTATTATCGGAAGCTGTTCTAATATGATTCAAAAAAATGCGGCTTTACGCTAAGCCAATGGAGAGCTGGGCACATCGAGAGGTGTCCGCCTGGTTCGGGGAGAAGTATTGGGAAACCTGCATGACTTCGTCATGTAAGGATAACAATGTCTGACGGTCAGATGGTGCGCCGTATGCCGTGAAAGTGGCACGTACGGTGTAGGCCAAGGGAAAGGGCGGAGATAACCTCAAAGCCCTGACCTATTGGTATCTATATGTTTTTTTCAGCTTACTTGACCTCGCAGACCTCAAAAATCATCTGCACAACTTTGTGGACGGAAATATCAGGATTATCCCGGAAGAATGTAAAGCCCTTGTAGGTTTCTTTCGTCTTCCTGCCATCACCGTTGGTCTGTTCGATTTTCTCCGCCCTGCTGATTGCCAGCCTGATCGAATCCAATGTCACAAATTCACCCAGAACGCCCTGGATTTCATCGTGGCTTTTGAATTCGTCAATGCTCGCATAGTTCCGGTGGAACCACCTGTTGACCGGGAGCAAGGTATGAGCGGCGATCCTGAACGGCATGGTCCATGTCCGCCACATGAAGCAGCATCCACAATTCAAAGGTGTAGTTGGAATAGCCCAGCTCGTAGATGATTCCAAACTGATCTTCCGCCGTCCGCATCTCATCAATCATTCCATAAAACTTTGCCCGGTGGAAGTCGCTGTAGTAATCCTCAATGTCCTGGACATGAATATACGGCATTCTCTTATTTCCCTTCCGTTTTTCCACCGGCTTGTGGGCATTTCTCTTGGCGTACTCCATCGGGGACATCTTCCGGGGATCAACCTTCAGATTGTACGTGTTCCTGTCGCTGCTGTTAATGAGCTTTACCAGGTGCTCAAAGTACATCTTCTCGCAATTGATCCCCTCAACCGAAACGTTGAACTGTCTGGATTCCTTCTTAATCAGCGCCGTCCGCCCCTTTCAGGACATCAGCAATGATGTCAGTGAAATCAATATCCTCAATGGCACCATAGCGACTGATGAAGTAGTTCTTCATGTAATCGCTGGTCTTGCGGACGCTTGCCTCACCGTTCGCCCTGAAATCAGACAGGGCATACAGGCTGCTGGATTTGGTTTCCTTATCCCGCTCCACAAACTTGATTTCATCCCTCCGCAAAAGGCTGTGGTTCAGGTAGATCGGGTTGTGTGTGTTGAAAATGATCTGTGCGCCGTTCGTATTGACTCCATCGTTATGGAAGATCGTAATCAGGTTCATGACGATCATCGGGTGCAGAGATGCGTCCAGTTCATCCATGACCAGAACCGCACCACTGTGAAGAGCAGAGATGATAACCGGCATGAGGGAGATAAGGCGCATGGTTCCAACGGACTCAATCCTTTCAGCGTCCAAACCGTAGAGCTTACTGTCCGTTTTCTGCAGCACAGACATGAGCTTTGTCGTATGCGTCTCCGGATCGTTCACATAGGCAAAATCGCTTCCGATGATGCCCGCCTCCTGTGCAATCTTATTGATGTACCCATTGATTATTGCCCGGCCATCATCCTCCGGCATTCCCGGATAGAAGCGAGTCCTGTCAGAGGAATTCACGACGATGAACTGCTCCTCAAACCAATGCCGAATTTCGCTGACCAGTTTCTTGCTGCAGAAGGAGTTGAAATCCGTCACAAGGAGCAAGCTGTCAGCAGTGATGTTATTGCTCATTGCCTTACGGGTCTTCTCCGTATCCTTCAGCTCATATCCGACATTCAGATGATCGGCAATCGCATCCAGCTTCAATTTCTCAACCGCATCCCTTGTCCTGTCAAAGACCAGGGTGTCATTCACATATAGCTGCTCACGATCAATATACCTCTCTGTATCCTTCTCCAGAAAAGCTCCCAGGAACACAGCGATCACATAGCGGTATTTCATGCCGTGGACCGTAAAGGTGGCGTCGAAACGGATCGGAGCCGCATCCTCCCGGAAAGCGAAAGGCGCAAGCGCAAGCCCGCTGCTCACATGGTCACCGCTGCGGTCATCCGCCGCATCCCGGACATTTCCGCGCAGAACGATTTGACGCATGCAGGACATCGCATTTACGATGGAGGTCTTACCGGCAGCATTCGGGCCATAAATCACAGATGCGGACAACCCTAACTCTTTCTGGCCTGCAATCTCCACCGCAAGGATACTGTAGTCCAGCTCCGTCATCCGCTTCTCTGGAATCATATTGAACTGGAATCCGTCCCGGAAGGACTTGAAGTTGTCGCAAGCAAAATTCAAAAGCATAATCCAATACCTCCGTGCCAAGTATTCGCACTTTTGCTATTGATTATACCTCTTATTTACAAGTAAATAAAGTCTTTCGTGCTGTTTATTGGCACAAGTTTCTCAAGATCGTTCTATATCGACTTGAGACACACATCTTTTGGCGAGCAACTTGGTCTTTCGGCGCAATGACTTTTGTCAGTGCTCGTTAGCTGATTAACTCCCGGAAGACGACCGTCCCGGTTGCCGGTAAGTGTTTTCGTTTCCTTTTTCTCAATTATCGTCTCTTTGCATGGGCAGGGCAAGTCGAGGCAAGCCGCGGGGAACGTATCACAAAGTCATTCAAAATAAGGGAAAAATGCCGAGTTTGCTTTATTTCGGGCTTCTTCATGCATTTTACCCATCAAATCAGAAGAAGCCAAAACTGTGTATGACCAAATTTGATTCGATCTTAGGGTGATCTATCAAATTTACATGTGCGTATAACAGATCGCCATATTAAAGAATGGGCAGGTTGCCTATCATAATGACAACAGTGTTTACTCATCTGGACAGAAATTGTACAGATGAAATAAAAATAGGAGGTAAAGACTGTGAAAAAAATGAGAACGATGCTTGTACTGCTGGCGGTTGCCATGCTGCTGACCGCGGTGGCGTTTGCAGATGGTTTTTCTGCAGATGTTCTGGAGGTCAGAATCTGGGATAACAACCAGCTGGCCGGCTTGCAGCAGATTGCCGATCTGTGGAGCGAACAGAGCGGCGTGAAGGTCAACATTCAGGTGGTTGACTGGGACAACTATTGGACACTGCTTGAGGCAGGTGCCTCTGGCGGTCAGATGCCGGATGTCTTCTGGATGCACAGCAATAATGCAGAAATGTACATGGGTGCAAAGAAGCTTCTCGACCTTACGGATTACATTGCGGCGAGCGACAAGGTGGACCTTGGTAACTATTATGCCGGTATCACCGAGCTTTACAGCAAAGACGGAAAGTACTATGCAGTAGCAAAGGATCATGATACCATTGCACTGCTGTACAACAAGGCCCTGTTCGACCAGTACGGGGTTGCCTATCCGGATGACACCTGGACCTGGGAGGATTACAAGGCAGCAGCTGAGGCCATCACTGAGGCATCCGGCGGCGACGTATATGGCGCAGCCTGCAATACCACCAATGATCAGGATGGATATTTCAATATCATTTATGACTTTGGCGGCTATGTCATCTCAGAGGATCGGAGGAGCTCCGGCTGGGACAACGAGAATACCATTGCGGCCATGAACTTTGTCGGCAGCCTGACGGAAAAGGCTTGGGCACCGCAGCAGCTGGTGGCCGAGAACGGAACCGATACGCTGTTCAACAACCGCAAAGTGGCCATGATCTCCCAGGGCTCCTGGATGATCAACTCCTTCTATACCTATGAGGGCTCCGAGGACTATGCATGGGCAGTCCTGCCGTATGAGGATGTCAATGGAAATGGCCAGGTGGATGCTGGCGAACGCTGCTCCATCTACAATGGACTTGGCTGGTCCGCATCGGCGGATACAAAGGATCCTGCGGCGGCCTGGAGCCTGATCGAGTGGTTCTCTACCGAGGAAATGCAGCTGAAGCAGTCTGAACTGGGCGTCACCATGGCAGGCTATATCGGCGCATCGGATGCCTTCATCAATGCCTTCCCGGGCATGGATGTTTCCGCCTTCCTCAAGATGGAAACCGAAGGAACATTAGTATTCCGTCCGTACAGCAAGTACACCTCCCGCTGGGCAGATCAGTATCAGCGTCAGCTGGTTGAAGCATGGAACAATCCGTCCAGCATGAGCGATGTGCTGTATGCCCTTGCAGGTCAGATGAACAGCCTGTTGGCTCAGGAATAATACAGTTGCCATGATCGCAAGACCGGAGGATCCCTCCGGTCTTTGGCGATTCTGTCATTTAGCAGAAGGGAAGGTTGTTTCTGTGAGTAAAACCAGGCAAAAGATGACACCAGCCCAGAAGAGCCAGGCCCGGTGGGGATTGGCCTTTGTTGCACCGACAATGATCGGGCTGATTGTTCTCAACTTTTATCCGATCTTCAATACGATCTATCAGTCTTTTTTCAGAACCGGCGACTTTGGTATTGGCAATATCTTTGTCGGCCTCAAGAATTATCAGGCAGTGCTGGGCGGCAAGGAGTTCTGGACCAGCCTGCTGAATACGTTCAAGTATGCACTGATTGAAGTGCCGTTTTCCGTTGTATTCGCACTCCTTCTGGCGGTTTTCCTGAACAGAAAGATTGCATTCCGCAGCGGATACCGTACCATCTTTTTCCTGCCCATGGTCGCAGCTCCGGCCGCGGTTGCCATGGTCTGGAAGTTCCTCTATAACCAGCAATTTGGTCTTCTCAACAACGTCTTTCATACGACGACCGCCTGGATTTCGGATCCGAATATCGCGTGGATTTCCATCGGCGTCATTGGTGTATGGAGTATCGTGGGCTACAATATGATCCTGCTGATCTCGGGCCTGCAGGAAATTCCTCATGACTACTATGAAGCCTCTGAAATCGATGGCGCAACGGGAATCCGGCAGTTCTTCAAGATCACGATTCCGCTGCTCAGCCCGACCATCTTCTTTATCCTTCAGACCCGAATCATCGGCGCACTGCAGCAGTTTGACCTCATCTATATGGTGATGGACAATTCAAACCGCGCACTGCCCAGCGTTCAGACCGTGGTCTACTACTTCTATACCAATGCATTTACCTACAACAACCGCGGCCTCGGTGCAGCGATTGTCGTCTGCATGCTGGTCATTATCATGCTGATTACCCTCATTCTCCAGAAGACGGAGAAGAAGTGGGTATTCTATAACTGAGAAGGGAGGGCATATCTATGGAAAGCTATCAGGCGAAAAAGAGACTGACGCAGACCTTGATTCATCTGTTTTTGATCGCATTTTCCTTTACCATGCTGGTCCCCTTCCTCTGGATGGTCCTGACCTCATTTAAGACACAGGCGGAGTCAACCTCCATTGATCCGTTTGTTTTCTTCCCGTCGTCCTGGACCTTTGAAAGCTTTAAAACCGTCTGGACAAGTTACAATTTCCTGTATCTTTACCGCAATACTCTCCTGATGATTCTGTTCCGGGTTCTCTGTGCGGTGCTGACGGCCACGATGGCCGGATACGCCTTCGGACGTCTCAATTTCCCGGGAAAGAACATTCTGTTCTCTCTGGTCCTGATTCAGATGATGGTCCCCAGCCAGATTTTCATCATTCCTCAGTATATCATGGTGAGTAAGCTGAAATGGCTCAATACCATCGCGGGACTCGTTTTCCCCGGCGCAGTCACGGCGTTTGGAACCTTCCTGCTGAAAACGGGGTATCAGGGGCTGCCGAGGGATCTTGAGGAAGCAGCGAGTATAGATGGCTGCAACATCGGCCAGCAGTTCCTTGTTATTATGATGCCGCTCACGCGTTCCTCCATGGTCTCTCTTGGCATCTTTACCGCCGTATTTGCGTTCAAGGATCTGATGTGGCCGATGATCGTCTGCTCGAATGCGACCAGTACGACACTTTCTGCAGGTCTTGCCAAGATGCAGGGACAGTTCTCAAGCAACTATCCCCAGCTGATGGCGGCAGCCACAATGGCATGTCTGCCCATGATCATTCTCTACCTGATTTTCCAGAAGCAGTTTGTCGAGGGTATCGCAACCTCCGGCGGCAAGCTTTAATCCGGTTCAAACCTTCAAACGTTCCTGCCACGGCAGATGCCGGGGAGGACGAATCGGTTTACCTGAAGGGAACCTGATCCTCTCTGTGGAAAAGTTCGGATGGAGTGGCGACATGAGTGTCACCGCTCCACCCTGAACGATTGCCGGAGAGGCAGGCGCAGACTCTTCACTGCGAAAGCAAGAAAACACATGTCTCAAATACGTTTCAGGATGGAAAAAGGCTGACGGCTTACAGAGTATTGATTTTCAGATGATGCATGGAATCAACGACGCAGGATAACGCAGAAACGGAGGCATGTCATGGCATGCAGCAATTATACTGAGACGGTTCATTACCGGTGCTTAAACGAGTATTTTCCACGCCAGACGGATGATCTTTATCTGACGCTGTGCGGGATTGAACAGTGCGCACCGAACAAGAAGCGTGAGGAGCGCATCCGGGAAGGGTATCATCTGCATGTCGTGGTTTCCGGGAAAGGAATCGTGGATACCGGGACCGAACAGAAGATGGTCAAAGCTGGACAGATCTTCATGCTGAAACCCGGAAAGAAGATCGCCTACTGGCCGCTTGGCGAGGATCCCTGGACGTACTGCTGGATGTCCTTTGATGGTGCTCACGCCCCATTGTATGCCGAGAATCTGGGCTTTACCGAGGGCGTGTATGTTCAGGACTGCTACATTGAAACGGAGCAGTTCTTCATGATTTGCGACCGGCTTCTGAATACACCGCGTCTTGATACGGCGTCTGCCCTCAAACGGCTTGGACTGCTGTTTCAGTACATCGGGCTTGGCATTGAATCCTTTACACGAAATCAGGACTGGCACAGCCGCAAAGAGCATCAGCCGCTCTACCATAAAGCGGAATACGTCCAGCATGCCGTGGACTTTATCGAAAACAATTACATTCAGGCGTCTGTTGAAAGTGTTGCGGATTACCTTGGACTCAATCGAAGCTACTTTTCATCAATTTTTAAGCAGAGCCAGGGAATGACGCCCAGTGAATTCATCCTGAGAGTACGGATGAAAGAGAGCTGTCATATGCTGCAGAATCAGACGATGTCCATCCAGAGCATCGCGGGCTATGTGGGATATGAGGACTCTCTTACCTTTTCAAAAGTATTCAAGCGATTCTTTGGCGTCAGTCCGAAGCACTACCGGGAAATGCCGGTAGATGAGCGTCCGACTCTAGATGAAATCATCGCAGCCAGAAAAGAAAAGGGCATTCAGGAATAGAGAATATGGCCATTATTTACAATACGGAACATAGAACCATTACACTGCATACAGGCAGGACGACGTATCAGATGCAGATCGACCCAAATGGCCATTTGCTTCACCTGTATTACGGCGCCAGAGTGCCTGACACCAGTCTTGCGTATCTCTACGTATTAACAGACTGCGGCTTTTCTCCAAACAGCTACGAGTCGCGCTACCGCAGGGATATCTCCCTTGATATATTGCCGCAGGAATACTCAAGCTGCAACACGGGGGACTATCGGCTGCCGGCGCTTGACCTGAGCGCAGATAACGGAGCATGGGGGACGGATCTCAGGTATGTTTCGCACGACATCCTTCCCGGAAAATATCATCTGCCGGGTCTGCCGGCGTCCTTCGGGAGCGAGAGTGAGGCGGAAACCCTCTCAGTGCTGCTGAAAGACGAGGCGACGGGAACTGAGGTTACCCTTCTCTATGGCGTGTTTGAGGATGCGGACATGATCACCCGTGCCGCCATGATCCGCAATGCCGGGAGCAGAACCATTCGCCTTGAAAAAGCGTCAAGTCTCTGCCTGGATGTCCCTTTTGGACAGTGGGATCTGCTGCATTTTCACGGCAGGCATTGCATGGAGCGGATGCCGGAACGTCAGAGGCTCATCCACGGAATTCAAACCGTCTCAAGCCGAAGAGGCGCTTCCAGCCATCATCAGAACCCCTTTGTTGTCCTTATGGACCACGCTGCGACCGAGACATCCGGTGTATGTCTTGGAGCCATGCTGGCTTACAGTGGCAGTCATCGCACGGATATCGAGCTGGATCAGACCGGTCTTGTTCGCATCGTGAGCGGAATTAACGAGGATACCTTTGCCTGGGAACTGGCGCCGGGAGAGACATTTTCCGCGCCTGAGGTGCTCCTTTGCTGGACAGACCAGGGTCTTGGAGACATTTCCCATCATTACCACCGCTTCCTTCTCAACCATATGATCCGGAGCAAACTGGTCAACCGCTGTCCGATCCTGATCAACACATGGGAAGCCATGATGTTTGACTTTACGGCAGAACGGCTCATGCATTTTGCACAGGATGCTGCAGAGCTTGGAATCGGGATGCTGGTTCTGGATGACGGATGGTTCGGTAACCGCAACAGCGACAACAGCGGTCTTGGCGACTGGACGGTCAATACCTCAAAGCTGCCCGGAGGCCTTCTTGAAATCGCCAATGGCGTACATGCGCTTGGCATGAAATTCGGACTATGGATTGAACCTGAGATGGTCAATGAGGACAGCGATCTGTATCGCGCTCATCCGGACTGGGCACTTTCCGTTCCGGGGCGTAAACCCTCCATGGGCCGAAATCAGCTGGTGCTCGACATGGGCAGGTGCGAGGTGGTGGATGCCCTTTTTGAGATGCTGTCGACGCTGATTTCTCAAAACGGGATTGATTATATCAAGTGGGATATGAACCGCAACATGACGGACATCTACAGTCATGCACTGCCGGAGGAGCGTCAGCCTGAGGCAAGCCACAGGTATATCCTCGGAGTCTATGATCTCATGGATCGGCTCACGACGGCATTCCCGGAGGTGCTGTTTGAAGGCTGTGCAGGCGGAGGCGGACGGTTTGATGCCGGCATGCTCTACTACACGCCTCAGATCTGGTGCAGTGATGACACGGACGCCATTGAGCGGCTGACCATCCAGATGGGCACGTCCGTCGGCTATCCGATCGCAACCGTCGGGGCACATGTGTCCATCTGTCCAAATCAGCAGACCGGTCGGACTGTGCCTTTTGGGACGCGTGCCCTGACCGCTATGAGCGGGACATTTGGATATGAACTCGATCCGGCTCACCTGACAGAGGAGGAAAAGAGTCAGGTGAAAGGCCAGATTGAGCGTTTCAAGAAACTGAGAGAGCTGATTGGAACCGGACGATATCATCGCCTGAGCGATTTCAACTGCGAACAGGATGTTGTTGCCTGGGAGTTTTCAAAAGAGGATGGAAGCCAGGCGCTTCTGAATCTTGTCGTGACCCATCCCAGGGCGAACGGACATGGGTCACATGTGAAACTGCGTGGATTGTGCAGCGATGCGGTGTACCGCATTGCGGAAGCGGTTTTCGAGGGAAGACAAATCGTGCTTGAAAGTACCAGCCTGAGTGAAACACTGCTTGAGGATCGCCGGTTTTCCGGCGCGAGTCTTATGCAGGCCGGGTTTACACTGCCGCCGCTTCTTGGGGATTACCCGAGCGTGCAGCTGCTCTTTGAGCGGGTAGATGAGGTGCTGGAATGCGTTCGCTGAAACAGTGGTATCAAGATGAACGTGAAAAGCTGGCGGAGTATAGTCTTTATGATCGGCTCAGATATGTCTGGCAGTATTATAAGCTTTGGATCATTGGCATTGCCTTTGCTGTAAGCTTTTGCACCTATGTCATATGGACCTATGTGAGCGTTCCGGGAGAGATTCATTTCTACGGCATTTTCTCAAACACCTATGCGCAGCTTGGCCAGGGTTCCGCCTTTTACAGGCAGTTTGTCGATTATGCGGGCTATGACCTGTCAGAGGGGATCGTGGAACTGGATGCCAGCAATTACTGCAAGCCATCCGGCCGGGTAACGGGAAACACGTATTACGAAAAGCTGATTTCCATGCTGGATGGCAAGGTCGATGATGTGTGGGTCGCCGAGGCGGAGGATGTGATTGCGGTAGGTGAAACCGGACGTCTCATGGACCTTGGCAGCGAGATGCGCCCGGGCATGCAGAAATATGCAGATCGCTTTGTTTACTGTACGCCTCTGCGCGAAACATACAGCACGGAGCCGGTTCCCATTGGCATTGATCTGTCAGGCACAGTGCTGACAGGGGAGTACAGCGCGTACCCCAATGGGGCTGTGCTTGGCGTCAATGCGTATACGGAGCGCCTGGATCAGGTGTATGTCTTTCTTGAATTCTTATTTCAATATCAGCAGTGAAGGCGAGGACAGGGAACCGTGCGATTTATGCTCAAACTGTTTGGCGAGGAAAGTGCCCTTGGACGCTTTCTGAACCGATTGTACGTGATCGTTTGTACCAATTTGCTGTTCGTGCTGTTTTCATTGCCGGTGGTGACCATAGGGGCCAGCTATGCGGCGATGGATTACACCCTGATGAAGTTTCAGCGCGGCGACAGACATTTTAAAGTAGCCACGATGTTCTTTAAGGGCTTTCGGGAAAGCTTCGTCAAAGCGACGATCTGTTTTGTCCTCCTGGTCCTTCTGGTGTTTGTCCAGATATGGGAGATCACCTGGTGTCGCCAGTTCAGCGGGCCACTTGCGATGTTTCAGTATGCGCTTTTTGGCCTGATCGTCTTTGAACTCATTCTGGCCATGTATCTGTTCCCCGTGATCGCGGCCTTTAATGGTGGCCTTGGGGAACTGCTGCGAAATACTGTCTATTTTTCCTTCAGTCAGCCACACAAGATGTTGCTGCTTCTTGCACTGCATGTCGTGCCGATTTGCGTGACCTACGGGTTTCTTTCCTATTTGCCGCTATGGGCATTTCTCTGGCTCATTGTTGGCTTTGCCGGGATTGAATTCCTCTCGACGCGAATCATGCTGACGCAGTTTATCCCGTTTCTTCCTGAAGTGGATATTTGCGGGGATATCATCCCGCCGGGACAGGAGAATGATCCCAATATCATGGTCGGAGAGGATGCATCCGGAGACGACATGGATGAAAAAACGCTTCAGGAAATGATGAAGTATGGTCTTTGATGTTCTGAGGGAGGATCCCTCATTAATAACATGGTGTCTGTCTACTCCATAACATAGGCAGGCAAACATTAAAAAGGAGGTTTATGTTTTCCGCAGGCCCGCGGTGCGGCAGTGTGGAGACCTGTCGTAATGTGGTTCGCTCACATGATACCGGGCGACACAAGAGCACGGCAAAGAACCGTCGTGTTCAGGGCACGAAAAGATGGCAGAAGTTGTAATCAAGAACATGAAAAAGGTGTATGGCGGAAAGACGACAGCTGTGCATGATGTCAATCTGGAGATCAAGGACAAGGAATTCATCGTTCTGGTTGGTCCCTCCGGATGCGGCAAGTCAACCACACTGCGCATGGTCGCAGGACTTGAGGATATCTCAAGCGGTGAACTGTATATTGACGGAAAGCTGTGCAACGACGTTGCTCCGAAGGACCGCGATATTGCAATGGTTTTCCAGAACTATGCGCTTTATCCCCATATGTCCGTGTATGACAATATGGCTTTTGCAATGAAGATGAAGAAGATCCCGCAGGACAAGATCGACACGAAGGTCCGTGAGGTCGCAAAGATTCTTGATATCACGCAATACCTTGACCGGAAACCGAAAGCCCTGTCCGGTGGCCAGCGTCAGCGCGTTGCCATTGGCCGTGCCATGGTGCGCGATCCCAAGGTGTTCCTCATGGATGAACCGCTTTCCAACCTGGATGCCAAGCTGCGCAACCAGATGCGCGCGGAGATCATCAAGCTTCGTCAGCGCATCAATACGACATTCATGTATGTCACGCATGACCAGACAGAGGCCATGACCTTGGGCGACCGCATTGTCATTATGAAGGATGGGTATGTCAATCAGATCGGAACGCCCGTTGAGGTCTTCTCAAAGCCCGTCAATCTGTTTGTTGCCGGCTTTATCGGGATGCCGGTCATGAACTTCTTTGACAAGTGCAAGCTGACCATCGAAAACGGCGAGTACCATGTGATCATTCGCGGTGCCAGCTTTAAGCTTGATGAGTTCCAGCAGAAGGCACTCAAGCAGAACGGCCAGAAGCCCTGCGACATTGTTGTTGGTATCCGCCCGCAGCATATTTCCGTAGGAGAGGGCGAACTGAGTGCACACATTGAGGTTTCGGAGATGCTCGGAACCGAAGTCAATCTGCATGCCCGCAGCAATGAGGATGAGATTGTCATGGTCATTCCGACGGTAGATCTTGATGTAGATGTCTCAAATGGCATGGATATCCACTTTAATGTCAAGCCGAAGCTCATGCAGCTCTTTGACAGAGAGTCAGGGAACAACCTGATCTGGTTTGATGAAAAGTCGGCAGCTGCAGATGCACCTGTATGCAAGCAGTATAACTTCTAATAAAAGATGGGCTGAGAGCCGGGCATATGCCGGTCTCTCAGCCCACTTTCTTTTGTCGTCGGCAGAAGAAAATCCTGCGCAGAGACATTCAGCCGTTGGGTCAACTGCTTCCTGGTATGCATAAGTATACTCTTATGTACGGGATTCGTGGGACCTGCCTTACAATGTAAGTATCTTGCATCTTGCCTCATACCGCTTGTTGAAAGCACAGCAAAGATTTTATTTGCTACATAAGAGTAGCAAATAAAGTAGCAAATAAAATCGGCATATGCTATACTATGCCCGGATTATTTAGGTGGGCAGGTGTAGGATATGAATATAGGAGCAGAAACGGAAGTACGCGAATACAAAAAGACGACAGGTGAACTAAAGGAAGGGATTATTTCTCTGGCATCTATGCTGAATAAACATGGATATGGGACATTATACTTTGGAGTCAAAGATAACGGAGATATCATAGGACAGCAAATAGGTGATCATACTCTCAGGGATATTTCACAAGGAATTGCCTATCATTTAAAGCCACAGGTAATTCCCACAATCAGTCACGAATTCGTTGATGAAAAAAACATTATTAAAGTTTATGTTGAAGGAAATGAGATTCCTTATTCTGCTCATGGGAAGTATTATATTCGATCAGCAGATGAGGATCGGGAACTATCTCCGGAGCAGTTGAGAGTTTTGATGTTTAAAACGAATGGAGCTGATATAATCTCAAGAAAAGCCAATCAGAAACAAAACCTGTCTTTCCAAATGCTAAAGACTCTATTTGCAGCCAGGAGTCTTATGATCAATGATGAATCGTTTGAAGTAAACCTTGGATTAAGGCTTGAGAGTGGAGAGTATAATAGCATGGCTGGTCTCTTGGCGGATAAAAACGATGTTTCTATCAAGGTTGTTACATTCAGAGGAAAAGATAAAAACGAAATATTAAAAAGAAATGAATATGGCTATAAATGCCTTCTGATCGCAATGGATCAGGTTTTGAACTATATGGAATCCATTAATGACACTTTCATTGAAATCAAGACACATGGCAGAGAGGAAGAAAAACTATTTGACATGCCTTGCTTCCGAGAAGCATGGATCAATGCGTGTCTTCATACCAAATGGGAAAGAGCGAATCCACCAGCAGTCTATATCTATCAGGACAGGATAGAGATTATATCTACTGGCGGCTTGCCGGAAGATCTATCAAGAGATGAGTTTTACAGAGGAATAAGTCGTCCTGTAAATACACACCTGCAGAAGATATTTGGTCAATTGGGCTATGTTGAGCAAACAGGCCATGGTATTCCTTTGATTGTAAGCAATTATGGAAAACAGGCGTTTGATATTATGCCCAACTATGTAAATGTAACGATCCCTGTTAAGACACATGCATTGTCATCATTTATGCACGAAATTTCGAGTGCATCAGTTGGCCTGAATGATTCCCAGATGAAAATATTAAGTCTGCTGAAAAATCACCCTGAGTATACGATTAAGGATTTGGTACGTGATTCTTCGCTCAGTGATGGTTATGTTCGTAAAATACTCACCGAATTAAAGAGCAAGGAATACATTCAACGAGAGGGCTCTAATAAAACTGGATATTGGAAAGTCATTTTCAACGGGATTTAATAACCTTTGACAGCTTATTACCAACAGGGATTGCATTCAGTCGGGTTGATTGATATCTTCCTGCGAAATTCCGGTTTTTTCCGAGAGCTGCGCTGAGAAATCTGTTGTTCCTCACGACCGTTAAGCGTAGCTTGAATCAGCTGGAACTCCGGCTCCAATTCATCCCATTCCTTTTTGAACTCAGGATACAGAAGTTTCGTTAAGAAATTCCCCGTAAGTTCGTCCCAACTTTCATTTTCCCTTTCATGGTTATTCCTGCTTATGTTACTCATTTCGGTATCCCTTTGCAAATTCGATTTCAGATGATGATGGTTTAGTCTTTGCCGCCATCTTGATCTTCCAGACGAGACCACCTAATCAGTGCATGTTCAGACGTCGTTTTCGATCTCCTTGATGACCTTTGCGGGTACACCGCCTACGACGCAGTTGGAGGGAACATTCTTGGTGACAACTGCGCCAGCAGCTACGACTACGTTATCTCCAATCGTGACACCGGGCAGGATGGTGCAGTTCGCCCCAATCCATACATCATTGCCAATGGTTATGGGTTTGGCGATTCCCAGGTGGTTACGCCGCCCTTTGGGGGATAAGGGATGATTGACGGTGATGATACAGGTGCCCGGGCCGATCATGCAGTCGTTCCCGATATGCACAGGGGCAATATCCAGAATGGTGACATTGTAATTGGCAAGAAAACGGTCTCCAACGTGGATGTTGAGACCACAGTCACAGTTAAAGCCTGGACCGGTCCAGGGATCTTCTCCGCAGGAGCCAAACAGCTTTTTGAGCTGTGTGGCAATGGCATCCTCATCCTGAGGATCAATGGCGTTCAGCCTGGCGGTTTCCACCATGGCATGCTGTTTCCTGGTGTTGACCTCTTTGTCCCAAAAGGAATACTCAAGCCCGGCTTCCAGTTTTTGAAGTTCGGTCATATGCAGTTTCACCTCACACATCCAGACGGGCAGCAGCGCCGCGAAGCAGTTCAATGATAGGAAGGTGCTGGGGACATACGCTTTCGCATTGACCACAGGCGATGCAGTCTGAAGCGCGTCCATGCCCCTGGCTGAGGAGACCACCATAGAAGCTCTTCGGGCGGAATTCCTCGTGATACAGATCCATTGTATTGATGGCGCGGAATACATCCGGTATGGAGATTTGCATGGGGCAGCCATCTGTGCAGTACCGGCAACCGGTGCAGCCGATCTGCGGCACGTTCAGCATGATCGCGCGAACCTCGCTTACCAGTTCCTTTTCTGAATCGGACAGAGGCTCAAAATGGATGAATGTCTGAATGTTGTCCTGCATCTGCTCCATCGCACTCATGCCGGAGAGAACGGTCATGACACCGGGAAGAGATCCCACAAACCGGAGTGCCCAGGAGGCGACAGAGCTCTCGGGACGCATGGCTTTGTACCTGGCCTCAAGCTCCTGGGGCAGCTTTGCAAGGGTCCCGCCCTTGACAGGCTCCATTATGATCATGGGAATATTGCGGGCGTGCAGAATGTCATACAGCTTTCCGGACTGGACCACGGGGTTTGTCCAGTCAGCATAGTTCAGCTGAATCTGCACGAATTCCACCTCGGGATGGGCATCCAGTGTTCTGACCAGATATTCCGGGCTTCCGTGGAAGGAAAAACCGAAATGCCGAATTATGCCCTCTGCCTTTTTCTGCATTGCCCACTGCCAGCAATTCAGTCGGTCGTATGTGTCACCGTTTCCGCCATCTTCGACGGAATGCAGCAGATAGAAATCAAAATACGAAAGTCCGCAGCGCTCCAGTTGTTCGGTAAAGATCCGATCCCGATCTGCCTCACTGTTCATGCACCAGGCGGGCAGCTTGGTGGCGACCATATACTGGTCACGAGAATAGCGCTTTACCAGTGCTTCCTTAATCACCTTTTCCGAATTTCCACCGTGATACACATAGGCGGTGTCAAAATAGTTGAGACCGGCCTCCATATACATGTCCACCATGCGGCAGACATGATCAAGGTCAATGTTTCCATCCTGTTCCGGCAGACGCATGAGGCCAAAGCCCAGCTTTGGCATGGCGTTTACATCAATGCTCATTGTGTTTCTCCTTAAAACGGTCATTGCACGTTATTTCATCAGGTCGATCTTCTCCCACTGGATGTTTCCGTTTGCATCCAGGTATTCTTCATCCACATGTACAGCTTCAACCTTACCGATGAACAGTTCGTGACTTCCGGGCCTGGTACTTTCGATTACACTGCATTCAATGCTTACAGGGCAGTCGGTGAGAATCGGGGCATTCACATACTCCGCGTCCGTCCACTTGAGACCCAGGGCAGCAAACTTATCTTCATCTCTGCCGGAACGCGAACCCAGATAGGCATATTCCTTCTGAAAGCTCTTCCCTGGCAGGTTGATGACAAAACAGCCCGTTTCTTTCACCATATGATAGGAATGGCGGGTGGGAACAATGCCTACCATCACCATGATGGGATCAAGACTGACGTTGGCGGTAAATCCAACCACCAGGGCATTGTTATGTCCCTCACTGTCACGGCAGGTGACGATAGTCTGTGGGACCGGCTGTATGCATAAAGCGATATTCTTAGCGAGCTTCTTCATACTGTGTTCCTCTCTTACTGAATAATTGACAAGGCATATTGTAAGGGAACACTTCAAAACGCGCAGTAGTATATCTTAAGGGAATTTGTGGTAAATCTTCACATATGGTATACTTGCGAGTAAGGAGGGAAATGGTATGGCGTCTGTTTTACAGCTGGCAATCCATAAGCTGGCAATTGAATTTGAGAATCTGGATCTATCGTTTCATCAGATTCCGGGACAGCCGGAAGGTGAGGTGACCTCGTACTTTCCCGGAACGGATCAGGAAGATGTCCTTGTCTGCGTATTCAAGGGGAAGGAAATCCAGGAACCCTATCACCGTCAGGATTTTTTCTTCATCAACTATGCCTACGTGCAAAGCTATAATGCCCTCAGCGCCCGCTTTGACAATCAGATCACGATCCAGGAAAACGAGTGCTATATCAGTCAGCCCTTTGGAGGATATGCACTCAGGGGGAAAAGCGATACAGACATTACCATCATCGGTGTGCTGATTCGCAAGGAAGCATTTTTCAGGGAATATCTTCATGTGTTGTCCTCGGATGCATCGCTTTTTCGCTTTTTCCTCGATCCACAGAAGGATCGCTTTTCGGAGGAATTCATCCACCTGTCTTTTGATGCTCACCATCCGGTACGGCGCCTGCTTGAAGGGATGGTGGTGGAGTATGCCGATCGTACCGAGGACACACAGGCAATCTTAAAGTCCATGCTGCTCACGCTGCTTTTGTACATTGCCAGGCGCTATCGCATGGAACACGCTCAGCTTCGAGAAAACCCACTTTCGGAGCAGATGATCCGGTATATCACCGATCATATGGAAAAGGTTTCCCTTTCGGATATCGGTGTTGTTTTTTCCTATCATCCCACTTATGTTTCCTCACTGCTTCGTAAGGAAACCGGCAAAACCTTTTCTCAAATTCTGCTGGAAAAGAGAATGGAAAGGGCAAAGGTTCTGCTTCAAAATACCACCCTGTCAATTGAAGAAATTGCAGCGCAGATTGGATACAGCGATCACAGCAATTTCTACAAGGCCTTCAAGGAATACTATGGAATGACGCCAAGGGAGTGTCTGACAGATCAGGATACTGCTGCTATCCATTCTCTGTGAATCAGTTTTTTACATGAAAAGGCAGATGGCGGAAAAGATAGGGACAGATCGCCCGGCAACAGCTACTCATCCAAGCCCAAAGAGCAATTCTTTGGGTTTCTTATGAGATATGGATCTCAGAAACATACATTTCCGATATAGACAAGATGGGACCTTGGTTCCATCTTTTTTCTTGTTCCTTCTTTCAGAGCGAGAAAAGCTGTACTGTACCGTTCCTGCCCGAAAAGAAATCTGTATATCTCGCCAAAAGTTCTACACAACGGGCAAAAGCGTTCGATGTTTCCAAATGGAAGACTGTATTGTGTGTAGCGCGGTTGTCGAGACTGGCGTACACGTTAGCTGGTGGGCGGAGCTATCATCTGGTGGCTAAAGATCAGCATTCCGGAGATGCTTTTGTAAACAGCGGTGCGTTGGAGGATTATCGTAACGTGTTATCCGGATGCGGTTGCTTTTTTACAGCATCTCAGGGAGGAATAGCTTTTCTTTCCATAGCTATGCGGAAGAAGACTTATCTGTACAGATGAATCTGAATCTTCGATGCATATAAAATAGAACAAAACTTTTCATCTGTGATATAATCGGGATGAAATACTGGAAGATCGGTTTTCCCTGTGTATTGGAACAGGGGAAGAGCATCAGTGTTCGTGATGGATAAGGAGAGTACGATCATGATTCATATCACGATCTGTGATGATGATTCCGAAATCATTGCAGCATGCAAAGCATTTGCAGAGCGGTATGAGACGGAGCAGAGGCATCATCTGGACTGGCGTTTTCTGATGGAGCCAAAGAAGATGGACCCGGAGGAACTGGCCAAAGAGGACATTGTCATTCTGGATATTCAGATGGATACGTGGAACGGGATTGACCTGGCGCGTGAAATCCGCAGGTATAATGAAAACAACATTATCATTTTCAGCACAAACTATCTGGAATATGCGTTGCAGGGATATGAGGTCGCCGCTTTCCGCTATCTGAAAAAACCAATCGGGTATGATCAGTTTTCCAAAGTACTGAGCGAGGCAGTGGAGCAACACCTGAAATCTGCCCAGGCGTCCATTGTGCTGCGATGCGGATATCAGATGGAGCAGTTTCGCATTGCGGAAATCATGTACTGCGAAACGGAAAGGGGACATGTACGGATTACGCTTCAGGATGGCACTGTGGCACTGGCCAATGCGGGCATCAGCACGCTGGAAGACGAATTTCGGGATTATGCATTTTTTCGATGCCATAAGGGATGCCTGGTGAACCTGCACTATGTGAAACAGCCCAGAAAAACGGATGTGGTGATGAAAAATGGAGCGACGATTCCGGTAAGTAAGCATCGGATGAAGGAGTTTATGCTGGCGCTGATGAAGCATTGGGGAGGACAACTGAGATGAGTGCGCGCTTTTTGCGGGATGTGATTGATGCGGCAGTCAAGATATGGTCGATCCTGTTTTTCTCCTCTGCGATGGTGAAAAGGAAAAAATCATGGGGCCTTCGGATCGGGGCCATGTGCCTGATGGCCCTGTTTGTCCTGGGACAGCGGTATGTGCTGAATCGGAATACACTCAGTGAAGCGCTGGTGAGAAACATCCTTTTGTATTTACTGACCTGTTTTGTCATGCTGGCCTGGAGAAAAGGGCAGACACAGTACCTGATCTTTCTGGCCAGCATTGTTTTCTTCCTGTGGGGCGGATGGCTGAAGCTTTTTACGCCCGTTGTCTTTGCCTCATTGCATCTGCCTACTTTTGGCTATTCCATCCATGATGCTTTCCCGCTGATTCCGGTGACTATTGCGGAAAATGTTTGCCGTGTGCTGATCATTTTATGGATGCGTACCTATACCTTTGATATTTCGCCGGATCGGCAAATTACGGCTAAGGAAGCATTTCTGGCCCTGGTGCCTGCCATCATCGACCATACGACGGTTCTGATCCTCTACTATCTGACCATCATTGCGCCATCCTCACAGGCAGAAAGCATTTCTCGTGAAATGACAATGCTGACACTGATGCTGGTTTTTGGAATGCCGTGCATTCTCGCTGCTACAGAAAAGCAGTTTCAGCTGCAGCGAGAAAAGGTCAAACTGCTGCAGATGGAGAGTCAGATGAGGCAGCAGGTGCAGGAATTTGAAAATAAGCGGATTTCGGATGAACAGGCCAGACGAATTTACCACGATATGAGTAAGCATCTGCATGTGCTGGAAGGGATGATGGATGGCAGCAAGAACCTTGGTGCAGCAAACGAATATCTGAGCGATATGCTGCGGGCTGCGGATACGGTTACTCCCCAGGTGCATACAGGCAATGCTGTGCTGGATACACTGCTTGAACAGAAACAGGCGGAATGCAGAGAGAAGGAGATTCTTCTTGAATGCATGGTGGACTTTTCGGGGGCAGCGTTCATCCGATATGCAGATGTCGTAACCATGTTTGCCAATGCAGTGGATAATGCCATAGATGCGGTGCAGACGCTGCCTGTAGAAAAGCGCCGGATCTCTCTCGGCGCCGGTATGATCGGCGGTCAGATCATTGTCAAATGTGAGAACCCCTATGAAGGCATGCGAAGAAAGCGGCAGGATGGACTGTTTGCATCATCAAAACAGAACAGCATGCTGCATGGCATAGGACTCAGCAATCTGAAACGCATTGTGGAATTGTATCAGGGAGTCCTGCAGATAGATGACCGTAATGGCATCTTTCAGGTGGAATGGATGATTCCGGTGCCAGTTGAAGGCTGAAAATGCCCAGTTGGGGCATTTGGCCTCAGGATCCCTCCTCTTTATGGTATCATGCGGGCCATAAAGAAAGGAGGGTTTCTTTATGAAGAAACTTGCGGTATTGATTTTATGTCTGGCAATGCTGGGGTGTATGAACGGACTTGCGGATCATCTGTATACCCCAGGCACATATGAGGCCAGTGTACAGGGAATGGGTGGCCCTGTGGTTGTCACCATGGAGTTCAGCGAGAATGCGATTGTTTCCGTTTCCGCTGTGGGCGAGATGGAAACCAAGGGACTGGGGGATGATGCCATTGAAACGCTCACCCATGCCGTCCTTGAGGCACAGTCCGCCGAGGTGGATATGATTTCCGGCGCAACGGTTTCAAGTACTGCAATGCTGGCGGCGGCTGCAGACTGCATCAATCAGGCCATGGGCATTGCAAGTGCTAAGCCGGTTGTGACGGAGGAAACCGCCGATGTGATTGTGATCGGTGCAGGTGCTGCGGGCCTTTCCGCTGCGGCTGGTGCTGTCGAAAACGGGGCAAGCGTCATCGTACTTGAAGCCAATTCCTTCCTGGGTGGCGCTGCAGGAACTTCCATGGGCAATATTTTGGATTTCAATCAGGATTTTGCCCAGGCTGAGCGCAATGATGCAGCACTGGAAAAATATGCCGGGTATGGTGAGGATCGTTTTCCTGAACCATGGAAAACAGATTACAAAACGCTGCTGGGTCAGATCGAGGAATACAAGAATAACGGACAGGAAAAGGGCAGCCTCGTGACCATTGAACGCGTGATGGTCGATCATTACGTAAAGGGCATGGGACAGGACAGGGAAGGCAACACGGTTTCCCTGGATTATGATCTGATTCGCTCCGGTGTGGAAAATGCAAAGAACGTCTATACCTGGCTTGAGGAATACGGCCTTACAACCACACCGCTGATGGAATATGTGTCTACGCCTGCTGGTCGCGGTATGGGACTAATCGAGCTCCTTGAGAAGGCGGCCGATGGCGCGGAGATTCGCCTGAATACCCGGGCGCGGGAGCTGGTTGTGGAAAATGGCAGGGTCGTCGGTGTGATTGCGGAGGATGGGGAAGGAAATTCCGTTACCTATCATGCCAATGCCGGTGTGATCCTGGCAACAGGAAGCTTCTCGTCCAATGGAGAAATGGTTGCAAAGTACCAGAAGATCGGTACTGGCCTGACGGCGAATATTCCCAGTAATAATCCTGCGGGAAACCGTGGCGACGGCATCGTGATGGCCGAAGCCATTGGAGCAGAGCTGCGCGATATGGGCTTCATTCAGACGTATCTTAAGGGATATCAGAACCTGGCAGCCTCCGGTGAGGCGGGGAATGCATTCAAGGCAGCACAGCTTGTGGTCAACACAAATGCCGTACGCTTTGCAGATGACAGCAATCAAAGCAGAATCGTCAGCCGGGAAGGCAATGACCAGCCGGATGGCATCCTGATTGCCGTCGGTGACAATAAGATGATCGAAGCTCTGAATGCCCAGAAGGATGGCTTTGCAGATGAACTGATCAGCCGTGGCATGGCGTATACGGCAGATTCTCTTGATGAACTGGCAGGGTTACTTGGCCTGGATGGAGCGACTTTAACTGCAACTGTTGATACCTTTAATGGGTATGTGGATGCAGAGGAAGATGCGGAGTTTGGACGGAAGACGTTCAATGGCAAGGTGGAGAATGGCCCCTTCTATGCGGCGAAGCTGCAGCTGGCTTGCCACCTGACCTTTGGCGGCCTGGTGATCAACGGGGATGCTCAGGTACTGAATACAGAAGGTGCTCCAATTCCTGGTCTCTATGCTGCAGGCGATGTGACCAGTGGATATGAGGGAGTGGTGCATCAGACGGGCAACTGTCTGAGTATCATCATCAATACCGGTCGTAAAGCCGGAGCGAACGCTGCTGCTTTGCCAGCAGAAAAGACGGCACTTACGGATGGCGAATACACTGCCACAGTCAATGGACGCAATGCGCCTCTGACGCTGAGTGTTACTGTGAAAGACAATGCGATTGTTTCTGTGGTACTTGGAGATCATGAGGAAACTCCTGGTGTGGCAGATTCGGCCATCGTCACATTGCCAGAGGAAATCGTCAAATATCAGTCCATTGGCGTAGACACCGTTACGGGTGCAACCGTCACCAGTGAAGCGATTCTGGCAGCAGTGGCAGACTGCATTGGACAGGCTGGCGGAAATGCACGTGAGTGGAAGACACAGGTGGTAAAAACCGCCGGTGAGGATATCGAGCTGACGGCAGATGTGATTGTGATCGGAGCCGGTGGCGCAGGTATGACTGCTGCTGCAACGGCTGGTGAGAAAGGTGCGTCTGTCATCGTCATTGACAAAGCGGCTGCCGTGGGCGGAAACACCATTCTCTGTGGTGGCGCCTATAATGCAGCAGATCCCGAGGTGCAGAAGCTGGATACAGCCAGCGAATCTCAGAAAAAGGAACTGGCTTCCTATCTGGAGATGGACGAGACAGACTTCGGTGCCTTTGGCGAAACGCTGACGATTCTCAAACAACAGATCAGGGATTATCTGGCAACCGGCGAGGATTACCTGTTTGACAGCGTAGAACTTCACATGATTCAAAGCTATACGGGCTCCAAGCGCGTGGCCATGGATGGCTCTGTGATCGAACCGGATTATGAACTGATTTATACGCTTTGTCACAATGCCCTGGATGGCTGGCATTGGCTTGAAAGCATTGGTGTACCGACCAAGGATACATTGACCACTGCGGTTGGAGCGCTTTGGAAGAGAACACATGAAGTGCAGGTTCCGGCAACCGGTGCAAAGCCCTTGACGGACGCACTTGAAGCGTATGACGAAGCACAGGGAGTTCAGATTATTCTTGGCACCACAGCAACGGATTTCATCGTGGAAGACGGAGCGGTTACAGGCGTTATGGCACATCAGAATGATGGCACCAGGGTAATTCTCCATGCCAATCATGGCGTTGTCCTGGCCACAGGCGGTTTTGCCGGAAATGTGGAAATGTGCGTGGAGTATAACAATTACTGGCCGGATCTGACCACCTCGGCAAAGACCGACAATACGGCAACGGCCAAGGGAGACGGAATCCGTATGGCGAAAGCCATCGGTGCCAATACCGTAGGCATGGGCTTCATTCAGATGCTGCCTACCTGTACGGCACTGGATGGACAGGCGGGCAAAGGTGTTGGCAGCCAGATTTATGTCAACAAAGAAGGAAAGCGTTATGTAAATGAGAACAATGAGCGCGACCTGCTTTGCAAAGCGGCGCTGGCTCAGACGGATGGCATCTTCTATGGCGTTGGCGATGCTTCAATGATTGCCAAGCAGGGTGAGGCGAAAATCCGGGAATCTGAAAGCAAAGGCTATGTGTTTGTGGGAGATACACTCGAGGAAGTAGCAGCGAAGGCGGGCGTGGATGCAACGGCTCTTACAGAGACTGTTACAGCGTTTAACGGATACGTGGATGCACAGGAGGATCCGGACTTTGGTCGCTATGCCTTTATCGGGAAGATCGAAACGGCACCGTTCGTGATTGCACCGATGTCTCCGGCGCTCCATCATACCATGGGTGGTGTTGAAATCAATTCTCTCACCCAGGTCATCAGTGAGACTGGTGCTCCCATACCGGGTTTGTATGCTGCAGGCGAGGTTTGCGGTGGTATTCATGCCGGCAATCGTCTGGGTGGCAATGCGGTGGCGGATGCAGTGGTATATGGACGCATTGCAGGCGAACAGGCGGCTGCATTTGTAAAATGACATAGAAAAGTTCATAGGACGATAAATCAGACCGGGTTGCGAGGAAGATGCCTCGCAACCCGGTCTTTTCTTGTGAGTGCTTTTTATGAAACAAGAAGCAAATGTCGCCAGTTGCATGATTCACCATAATGCGAGTCAGTACATATCTGAAAGAGAGATGAGATGCACGTGACCTTCACTTTCCAGCTGGCGTAACTCCTCAGTAAACCCGGATTTTGAAAACATGTAGAAATAGCAGTCATCCTGAATCGTTGCAAAAGCGGCAGCATAGTGTTTGAGAAGGGCAAACTCATCTACTCCAATTTTTTGATTCAGATATTTGCATGAGCCGATCAGATACTGCTTTCCTCCTTGAATATTGTTTTCACGAATAGAGGTTGCAACAATATCAATCTGCGCAACTTTTCTTTCATTTGGCAGTGTGCCCCACCATTCACCAATGTCCTGAATTGGAAAAGGCAGCTGATCTGCATGCAACAGCAGATATTGTCTGCAAATATCTTTAAATATAGCCCCCATATATCCAGAAAAATAACTTTCAACCGCAGCGTGATAAATACGATCCATGTTTCCGGTTGTGATCGCAGTCATATTTCGAGGAACAAAGCGATACCAAAAGCGGAAAAAGGGATCTGCAACACGATATTCCTTTTTCTTCGAGGAACGATCTACAACAGGTTCTACTTTTTTTATAATTCCAAGTTCCATCAGAACTTTCATATACTTGAGACAGACAGACTGATCCATCCCGGATTTTGAGGCAATGTCACTTAGTTTTGTATTTCCTGCGGCTGTTACGGAAATGATGGAATTATAAAGTGCCGGTTCTCTGAGCTCTTGTTTCAGAAGATTCTCAGGCTCTTCAAACAGGTATGAAGATGAATCAAACAGGTTTTCCAATAAGGCATTCTGGATCGAACCTTTAAAGTCAAGCTTGTTCATATAATGAGGAATACCACCGGTTATTCCATAGAGCAGAGCGTTTTCCTCCGGTGAAGCGTAGGGAAAGAATTTTGCAGAAGTCAGATAGTCCATTGGAAGAAGGCGAATCTGCGCTGTACGCCGTCCAAAAAGAGGACTCTTACTGCTCAGAACTTCCTTTTCCATGTAACTCATGGAGGAACCACATAGAATCAGAAATACTTTCGAATCTCTCCAGTCATGATCCAGAAGGTGTTGCAGTCGAGATGGGATGGATGCATCTGCTTCAGCCAGATAAGGGAACTCATCTATTGCCAGAACAATTCTTCTATTTGCAGCTATTCTGGTGATCTCGCCAAAAGCTGCATCAAAAGAGGAATAAATAGGCGCCTCAAGTGCATCCGGATGATCCAGGTGATAAATGG
The DNA here is from genome assembly GCA_017476605.1 of Clostridia bacterium. Lineage (GTDB taxonomy): Bacteria > Bacillota > Clostridia > Christensenellales > Aristaeellaceae > Ventricola. The sequence goes on along the minus strand of JAFUZM010000171.1, from coordinate 745 downwards.
ACTTGGAGAAAGCTTCGAGGTTTTCTTTGGCATTGGTATGCAGGGCAGGGAAAAAGATACACGGTTTGTCTTTTACGAATTCGCTAATCAGAGCCGTTTTTCCAACTCTCCGGCGCCCATATATTACAATGAATTCAAGGCTGTCTCTTTGATATCTGCGATTCATTTTCTGCAGCTCTGTTTCGCGGCCAATGAACATTGAGAAGTCCTCCTTGGAAATTGTGCTAAAATATGAACTCGTAAGTTATGAACTTACGAGTTATGAACTTACGAGTTCATAATAACGCAAAGCGCCGTTATTGTCAAGATTTACTTGTTCAAAAGGTTTTCCCTGATCTTTTTCTTACGAACAATTTGTACATGGATACGGGAAAGAAAACAATAGTAAACGACACTCAGATATTTCTACCCGAGTACCGTTCAATAGGACTTGTAAGAAGGGTTTGCCTTGGGTTGATGCGTACAATGGCGTAGAGACATCATATCGTTCGTCGATGATTTCGTCTACCTGTTCGTCGTCTGGCTAAAGGAACACGCTGGAGATGCCTGCTTTCACATTCTTATGTTGTTGGCAAAATGCATTCAAGGAAAGTGATCTTCCCATCGTTGTACTCTACAGTACATCTGGCAATGAAGGGAAATTTATCATCTGAAATCAATCTCAACCCATCATCCATTACAGGTGCAGGGTGGTCACTCACGCCTAAAAAACACGAGACATATTCGTCTCTGTCTCCATAAGTGG
>JAFUZM010000170.1 GCA_017476605.1 Clostridia bacterium | reverse complement strand
CGCCCGGCTTATGATGACCGGGCGTTTCTTGACGATTCCCTCTTGGCCATTGCCCATATGGGCTTTAACTGTGTGGAACTTGACAGCAAGGCGTGGGAGGATTTTTATGACCGGTTTCAGGGAAAACCGGCCAGCCCATATGTGGCTCAGCAGGAGTACATGATGGACGTCTGCGGGGAACATGGACTTGCATACATGTTTCTGGCTCTTTATCTGAACGGCGACAATCTGTATCCGAATATCCGATTCAGTCCGCCGATTTACGGGGAATCCGTGATGCGGGCAGATGGGACGGATGGCCACTGGTACAGGTACTGGTCGGAGCAGGCTCAGGAAAGCCAGGAGGAGCATGTGCGTCGCCTGCAGCTGGCCTATCCGGAGGGCGAGGCAACTCTCCCTGTGGACGGACATATGCGCATCCCGATCTGCAGCATGTGGGATCCGGTAGTGGCTCCGAGCTTTGACGAAGATGGCCGGACACGGTATCTTGACTGGCTCAAAAGGCGCTACGGGACCATCTGCGAATTCAACCGTGTGTATCGGACAGAGGCAAAGGGGTTTGACGCGCTTTTGCCGGAAGACTGGTGGTTTGAGCTTGCCTATCCGGGGAAAGCCTGTTATACCCGTGAGGACCTTGAAGAGGATACACCGGCATTTCGCATGTGGGTGGACAACATGTGCTGGCGTAGAGATGAGCTGAGCGCATATTTCAGGGCAATGAACGAGCGGCTGCATGCCATAGACCCGGAACTTTATCTCATGCCCAATCTGTCCCAATGGAGTCACTATCTGAACGTGGATACCAGCCGGAAATCGGACATCGGGCTGTGTGAGCTGTGGGATACGGCAAACCGGGGCATTGACATGCGGGCAATTTCCGGGCATGTGGATATGGCCCATTATTATGTGGTGCCGGCGAATGCCGACAGCGATCCGGAACCCTATGTCGTTTCCTGTCAGCATGCCCATATTCGCTCACTGAACCCTGGCCGATCCTTCCTGGGTGGTGTATACTATGGACGCTTTCTGTATAATGATGTCTACCGCTTTGTGACGCCGGAGGAAACCATTGGAAGCATCGTTCTAAGCGGTGCCAGCGGCATTGCGGCCTATGGCTGGTGCGGGATGGATGATGGCGGTCTTCTCCATCGCATGGATGAAGGATTCCTTGATTCCCTCAGGCGCGGGAATCAGTGGGCGAAAGTGACGATCCCGAGACTCGGGGCACGTAAAAAAAGTCGCGTGGCAATTCTCTATCCCACGGCAATGGCGTTGCTTGAACCGCTGTCCGTTCAGGAGGCGGAGCAGAAGCGGGCGGATCTTCTGGGACTTTACAAGGTCTGTCGGGACAATGGATATGACCCGGAGATGGTGGAAATCCCGGACCTTCTGGCTGGCCTTGATGCGGACATACTGCTGATTCCGGCGGATGAATGCTATCACTGCCTTAGAAACGAGGCGGCAGAACGTGCACTCCGTGACTTTGTCCGGTCCGGCCACGCGATTGTTCACGGACCGGATGCGGATATTGTGCGCCTGGCGTTTGATCTTGTGCCTGAGGAAACCGCCGGCACATGCTTTACCTACCGTGGAGAGGGCGGGCTTCTCTCCCAGTCCCGGTTCGTGTCCTGGCCGGGCGAACCCCTGGCAGCCTGGCGGGAGGACGGGAAAAATGCCATCTCCAAAACGGCATATGGGGAAGGAACCCTCTATAGCTTTGGTTTCCTTCCGGGGTATCCGTATGCCTCCAGGACAGCACCGCATGTTCCGGTTTCTCAGGGGAACCGTGAACTGTATCCTGTGGCGTTTATGCAGCATCCGCCGATTCCCGATCTTCTGAGAGCGCATGCAGCGCCGGATGCGCCCGTTGCCATGAAAGACGTGGAGATCACAGCCTTTGAACATGGATATGTCGTGGTCAATCATCGCTCAACGCCGGTATCCCTTCCGCTTCCTGGCAGGTGGCATGGTATACAGGGGTGCGGCAGCCATGTTCTTCCCGCACACAGTGCGGTCTTTATTGAGGAGGAACGTTCATGATTCACAATCCGATTTTGAGAGGCTTCAATCCGGACCCGTCCATCATCCGTGTCGGGGAGGATTATTATATCGCCACTTCGACCTTTGAGTGGTTCCCGGGCGTGCAGATCCATCATTCCCGTGACCTTGTACACTGGCATTTGCTGACCCGGCCGCTTGACCGGGTGAGTCAGCTGGATCTGCGGGGCGTTGGGGCATCCTACGGTGTCTGGGCACCGTGTCTTACCTACGACAAGGGAACCTTTTATCTGGTGTATACCGTTGTCACAGCGTATTACTGCAATATGCATGATACCCACAACTACATTGTGACTGCCCAGGACATCATGGGCCCCTGGTCGGAGCCTACGGAGGTTTCGGGCTTTGGCTTTGATCCCTCTCTTTTCCACGATGATGACGGACGCAAATACATGGTCATGATGGTGACGGATCATCGGGTGAACAGGAAATTTACCGGCCGGCTCATTGCACAGGAATACGATCCGGTTGCAAAGAAGATGGTGGGGGACTTTCATGAGGTCTATCAGAGTAAGGACATTTTCCTCGAAGGACCGCATCTCCTGAAACGAAACGGCTGGTATTACCTTTTCTGCGCGGATACCGGAACGGGGGAAGGGCATGGACAGACAATGCTGAGGTCCCGCCATGTCTTTGGCCCATATGGAATGGACAAGCCGGACTTCGGCAACCGGACATCGGAGAGGGAGGCCTACTCCATCTTGACCTCACGCCATGTCCCCACGCATCCCATCCAGAAAGCCGGGCACGCCGACCTGGTGGAAACGTCAAATGGGGAGTGGTATATGGTGCATCTGTGCGGGCGTCCTCTTGAGCAGCGCAATCCCCAGGATGCGCCCCGCTTCGGCAACTGTCGGCGGTACATGCTGGGCAGAGAAACTGCCATCCAGAAGGTGTGCTGGACAGAGGATGGATGGCTGCGCCTTGCAAACGGCACAAACGTCCCGGATGAATCGCTGGAGGGTCCGAACCTGCCGGTCTGCCCATGGCCGGAGGAGCCGGAGCGGGATGACTTCGATCTGCCCGCGTTGCGTTTGGCCTGGCAGTTTTTGCGTGTGCCGCTCTCCGAGCAGGACTATTCACTGACACAGCGGCCCGGATATCTGAGACTTATGGGTGGTGACGGCCTTGGCTCGAGGTTCCGGCAGAGTCTGATCGCTCAGCGGCTGACAGAGGTCAACGCGGACATCGAAACAAGCCTTGAGTTTGAGCCACAGTATTTCAAGCAGATGGCCGGACTCATCCTGATGTATGACAACGACAATTATCTCTATCTGCATGTCACCCGGGATGAGGATCTTGGGAAAGTGGTCACTCTTTTGAAGGCTGAAAACAAGCAGTACAGCGCACCGTTTGGCCTGATCCCCATTCCGGAGCACGTCCCGGTCCATCTTAAGATCCGGATTGAGGGCGGAGTTGCTGCATTTTATTATGGGATCGGGGAAAGCCTGACGGCTTTAGGAACTGCCATAGATGCCTCCTTCCTGTCGGATGAGGCCTGCAATGAGGGCTGGTTTACCGGCACGATGGTAGGCGTATGCTGTCAGGATCTGACCGGGTTCCATCTGCCTGCAGATTTTGATTTCTTTTCCATGCATGCATGGGAATCCGGCAGGCCGTGAAGCCTTAATTGCCGGCTCCGTAAACAGACGCCTGAGCCTTGACTGACTACGCATCCGGCAGGGTTTCATCTTTAGGATGGTGAACCTGCGCAGGCTGGATGATGTCAGAATCAGGCCAATGGCATGGGTTACCGCCCACGGGATCCGGATGAATAAGATAGGTTCCATTCAAAATAAGGAACTTCCCGTACAGCCCGAGATTTTGCTTTTTCCTTCAGGAGGAAAACAAACAAGCATCTGCGAGCCTGAAAAGAAACAACAGAGAAAGAGGCAGCCAAATGGCTGCCTCTTTCATTCATATGCTTTGGGTGTGTGTATCGTTATCCTGTGTCTTCCTGGCATCTTCAAATACCTTTTTCATCCGCAAATCGGGAATGATCCATGGGGCCATCGCCACCACAAGCAGCGGGCAGGAGATGTAATGAGCCTCCGGAATGAAGGAAAGCGCAAGTGCAAGGAGCTCAATGCAGATGGTCCATTGTTCCTTTTTGCTTTCATAGATGGCAGCCTTGAGTGCCTCACTGTCATTGGAGTGAATGATGGCCTTTTCAAGGAGCAGGTAACTGCCGGCCCCGGCCAGATTCAGGATCACGTACACCCGTACCGGCAGCATCGCAAAGCCGGAGCGTCCCACCCATCCTGTGGCAACCGGCTGGAAGGACAGGACAAACAGACACAAAAGATTGGCCCATAGGATTTTGCCGTCCACCTGGCTGGTTACCTGCAAAAGATGATGGTGATTGACCCAGTTAGTTCCCACCATGATGAAACTGATGAAATAGCAGATCACCAGGGGCAGAATGCCCAGAAGGGCACTCATATCATCTCCATCCGGCAGGTCGATCAGGAGAATGGTAATTGTGATGATGATGGCAATCACGCCGTCGCTGAATGCCTCAAGCCGTCCTTTGGTCATATTTTCAAGTCCTCTACGTTATGATTTGCGGTTTCTGTTTTTCCACTGCAGCATTGCGGGAAGCGTCTTTGAGAAAGTAACAACATCGGGCAGATGACCTGAAGGGTCAGGGGATCATCCTCTCTGTATCACTCCATGTCAACGCAGGTCTCCAGCAGATGGATGATGGGCAGATGCTGAGGACAGGCTCCCTCGCATTGACCGCACTGAATACACTGGGAAGCGGTACCACGGCTCTGCGTGGCGATTGCATACTCCTGCTTGCCACCATCCTCGGGCTTGAAGCTGTTGACACGGTTTTTGACGGCGAAGATTTCCGGAATGGGAATACTCATGGGGCAGCCCTCTGTACAGTAGTGGCAGGCAGTGCAGGGAATGGAGGAATCGGCATTCAGTGCCCGCTGGGCGGCAAGAATGGCATCCTGCTCCCTGGTGTTCAGCGGCTGGAAAGCACGCATGTAAGACAGATTATCGTCCATCTGTTCGAGATTGCTCATGCCGGAGAGCACGGTGATGATATTGTCCATGCTGGCCACGTAGCGGATGGCCCAGCTGGCAAAGGACATATCGGGATGCACGTCTCTTAAGACCTGCTGCACAGCCGGAATGGGATTGGCCAGCGATCCGCCCTTGACGGGTTCCATGACCGTGACAGGCTTGCCGTGGGCTTTGCAAATCTCCCAGCAGCGGCGGGAGGCGACATCCGGGTTTTCCCAGTCGGCATAGTTGATCTGCAGCTGGACGAAATCCACTTCGGGATGCGCTTCAAGCAATTCCTGAAGCAAAGCGGGATCTGCATGGAAGGAAAAGCCCCAGTGCCGGATCAGGCCCTTTTCCTTTTGCTCCTGCACGAACTCCCAGAGATGATAGTCATCATACTTCTTGTAGTTGTTCCTCTGAAGCGCGTGCAGAAGGTAATAATCAAAATAGCCCGCGCCTGTGCGCTCGAGACTGGTGTAAAACTGCTGCTTGGCACTGTTTTCATCATGACATTGCATCCAGGCGCACAGCTTGGTACAGACGGTGTATGCCTCGCGCGGATACCGGTCTGCCACGGCGACTTTGAAGGCTTTCTCACTCTCACCGTTATCATACACATAGGCAGTATCAAAATATGTGCCGCCTGCAGCGATGAACCGATCTGCCATTTCGCATATCTGCGGAATATCCATACGGCCATCCGGGTATTTCGGAAGCCGCATCAGACCAAAGCCAAGCTTAAAGGTATCTTTTCCCAGGTAATCAGACATGTTTCATTCCTCCGTATTATCGTTATGTCAACCACATTTGTCCAGGCAGGTGTGGAGCTGCAGCCGCTTTTTCTTATGCCACAGGCAACCATACATGGATGCTGAATTTGCAGGCCTTGCATTGTTAAAAAGAGATTGCCTGCACATCGTGGGTTCCTCCGGCTTTTGAGTGCAGAACAGCCAAGCCCCGAACCGGCTTGGCTGTGATCTATGCCTGAGGCTGCAGCGGACCATAATAATAGCTGCTGGTGGCTCCGCCGTCAACCAGGAAAGCGGAGCCGGTAATGAAGGCGCCTTTGTCACTCATGAGCAGCTCGGCCAGATTCGTCACCTCGTCTGCCGTGCTGGGACGTCCCGCCGGGCATCTCGCAAACATGTTCTTGTAAAAGTTACCCCGAGGGCCGTTGAATTCCGATTTGCCTTACAGCCGGCCAGTCACCCTTTGCTTTGAGTTCTTCGCCTGCGAACCCTGGATGGCGAGACCCTTCATATCCATATCGGCACCCTTGCACATCTTCTTCACATCGCGTGGCATGCTGGCAAGCCCAGAACCTTCGTATGTACTGATTACGCGAACACGCTTGTTACTGAAGTCCTACCCCTCAAGTGCTGTCTCAACCTTCGGCGCGTAGGTTCCCCAGTAGATAGGGCTTATGACATGAGATCTGGAAAAAACTCTCGTATATGTATTTACCCACCCTCCTACTGTCTTTAAGGATAACTATACCAAACATTTCGAAACATTACAACAACATTTTGAAACATTTCGATTTTTGTAATGTTCTATATACTCCCCGTCTTCCATTTCGCGATTTTACACACGAAGCCCACCCGCCGTTCTATAGAAACCAGGGCTGTAGGGATTATGCTGATCTTACTGGTTTCTCGGAGTGCATCGCAAGTTTTGTCCTGTCTCCACCGGACGTCCAGCACCGCTTCTTTCCACCGCTCCCACAGGGCGCGCCGTCATACAGTTGCAGCAATGCAGGCAGTTTTCCTGTTTATAACAAAGGGCACTTCATCCTGCACGATACAGTTCTGCGGACACACCGCCGCGCATGATCCACAACCGATACACGCATCTGTTATGAAGTACCCCCTGTTCCTTCTTTTTCTCACCGCCGAAAGCAAAGCTTGCCATCTTGATCGGCTTTTTCGACAGGTTAAAGTATTCGCCTGCACCTTCATTGATATGGCGGACATAGAAGTTCTTTCCCTTTGCAGTAAGGAAATAAAGCCCATTTTATCGCCATCCATCATGTCGATTGCTGCCGTAACAGATAGTCCTTCGTCATCCACCATTGCAACGATTGTCCGATGAATGTCCTTGCAGATGATCTTAATATAATCTTTCCATATGCAATGCCCGTTTCTTATGTTGCTTATAGGTTATTGTATTTTTCTTCACTGACCGGCTCACACCACTCGGTGGAACCATCTTCTCCGGGTACCTCTATCGCGACATGTGAATACCATGCATCTTTCTTCGCCCTATGCCAGTGCTTCACATGTGCTGGTATCACGATCACCGTGCCGGGCTTTAAGCCTACAGCCTCTTTGCCCTATTCCTGATACCATCCGCTTCCTGCTGTGCAGATTAGGATCTGACTGCCTGCGGACTTGGCGTGATGTATATGCCAGGTATTCCTGCATCCGGGCTCAAATGTCACATTCACCAGATTTCAGTGAAAATTGATAAGTAAAACTTATCGAAAAGAAGCTGCGAATAGGGCAGCTTCAGAGGTAAACGGTGATGAGAAGATTCGCGCCAATTCCCGACTGAGTGGGATGGACGCGCAGAGGAAAGCTACAGTTGCCATCACTGATGCTTTTGGCGATACTGCAGGGGCGTCTGCTGGAATTGCAGGTGGAAGCGGCGCACGAAATTGCTGACATCGGGATATCCGCACTGGCTGGCGATTGCGTTGATGGACAGCTCACTGTTCAGCAAAAGCAGGCGCGCCCGCTGCATCCGGCTTTGGGTGACATACTGCATGGGGCTGATCCCGACGGTCCGCCTGAAATGGGATGAAAGGCAGCCCGGGGATACATGGTATTTCTTGGCCAGATCCTGGAGCGAAAAGGGTTCGCCGAAGGAGTCGTCCAGCTCATTCATGATATCCTGGATGGGCAGAAACGACAGCTGGTTGGCCGGGATGAACAGGTCCGGCCGCATGGTATGGGTGTCGGTCAGAATGAGAGTCATCAGTGCCTCCATCCGTGTGTCGGCATAGATACCGCCCTCGTTCTGGACATCCATCAGCATGGAGAAATAGAAATCAAAGCGGGAT
>JAFUZM010000169.1 GCA_017476605.1 Clostridia bacterium | reverse complement strand
TTCGCGTAATAAGAATCGCAAGATCACTTTGTGCCGGAATCTCCTTGGCTGCAAAAAGTATCTGTCCCGAATGAAGGATCTGGATGCCCCGGCGATCATCCGGCTTCTCTATAACAAGGATGTCTGTAAATGCTCATCCTGTGGCGGAAAGATCATTCCGATAGGTGCTGATCCATCTTTGTTCCGGCCAAAGCCACATCTGCTCTGTTGATTTCTTAAAAATGAATACGGATTCTGTGAAGCCTTTTAAAGGCTTATTTCTGATGCGATCATCGTGGTTTTCTTGTACAAAACAGTACATTTATCAGAGGATCCATGCTACACTCTGAGCAAAAGCGGTCTGATTGAAAGCCCATATATACCGGCACCCCGGACGCGCTTTGTTCAACCAGGAAAAATCGAAATTGATGCAAACGAAAGGGCAGTTATCGGAAAGCGCAATGCTGCTTTTTCGTTTGCACCATCTTCGATTATTTCCTTAACGATTTGTACCTCCACCCTACCATACTTCCATCCTATTTTCCACCAACGAAAAAAAAGGGGCTGTCGCTGGAAGAGAGATATAAAACTATTTCATCTCATGTCACAATTGCGAGACTGCACAACAAGTTCCAAAGTCCTGAAAAGCTGCTGGTGTATATAGAAAAGCCGAGAGTTTTCGGAACTCAGACAGTCAGCAATTTGGAGATTTCTTTCCATAATTGGTATGACTCACGGAAAGAAGTGCTTTCGGTTGTGGAATTGTGAAGCGAATTTCGGATAAGACGAGAGAAAAATGACCTCTTGAGAAAAACGACCTCTGGAGAAAAACGACCCCTGGGAGAAAAACGACCTCTGGGGTCGTTTTTCTTTTGGGGTGAAAATGACCTCTGGGGTCGTTTTGCTTTTAGGGGGTAAAACGACCTCTGGGGGTAAAACGACCTCTGGGGTCGTTTTTCTCGGTTTCCGGGGGAAATATTGACATACTCATGGTCAAACGTGTAATATAGTATTGAAAACTACATGTAAGAGTTTTTGATACTGTATAGAAACAAGAATTTAGTATTCAGATTCGGATGAGAAGGGAGCTGGCTATGCAAACAAAAATTACTATTCCAAATTATACGCTGGCTGAGGAACTGATCAGTGCGATCTCACACGGAATCGGCACGGGACTCGCCATAGCGGCATGTGTGCTTTGCATTGTAAAAGGCGCGCGTGATCACGTAGGCGCAGCGGGCATTGTGAGCGCCGCTATCTTTGGAGCGACTATGATCTTCCTTTACTGCATGTCCACGCTGTATCACTCCATAACAGCCAAGGGGGCGAAGCGCGTGTTTCGGGTGATCGATCACTGCAGTGTTTTCCTGCTGATCGCAGGAACGTATACGCCGTTTACTCTTGTGAGCCTTCGCGGATTGAGAGGCTGGACTATTTTCGGGATCATCTGGGGGCTTACGGTGCTGGGAATCATTTTCAATGCCATCAACGTCGACAAGTATGAAAAAGTCTCCGCCATCATCAACGTGCTTATGGGATGGCTTGTAGTAATATCATTCAGAAGCCTGGCTGCTGCAGTCAGTCCACGCGGGGTTCTTCTGTTGCTCATCGGAGGATTGGTGTATACGGTGGGGGCTGTTTTTTACGGGCTCGGCAAAAGGATCCGCTATATGCATTCTATTTGGCACTTTTTCGTACTTGGAGGGACAATCTGTCACTTTTTCGCGGTATATCTTGAGGTGTTGTGAGGGTGCAGGGGAGTCGGAGTAAGGTCTTCTTGAAATTGGATTTGAGTGAAAAAGACCTCAGGAGGGGCTGTCGCATTAAGCATGAAGGTTTGGACTGCTCCCCGTCAAGTAGACAATAAAAAAAACAAAATTTTCTGCCATCAGATTTTTGTCTGGTGGCAGTTTTTATGCTGCCGCCAGATATTGTTCGTATTTCTCTATCGGTGTCATAACTCCCAATTTTCGCTGTAGCCGACTGTTGTTATAGTACTCGATATAGTCCTCGATCATCTTTACAAGAGAGTCTTTGTCGGTAAACCGTTTTCCGTAATACCTTTCCCGCTTTAGAATGCCCCAGAACCCTTCCATCGGACCGTTATCGATACACTTTGCTACTCTGGACATACTTTGTGTCATCCCAGCCGCTTCAAGTTTGCTATGAAAGTTCCGGCTGGTGTACTGGTATCCTCTGTCACTATGGCACAGTGGTGTCGCACCGGGATTCGCAGCAATAGCTGCATCAAAGGTGTTAAATACCAACGGGTTATTGTTTGAATCCCCGATCACATATGATACGATCCTCCGGTCAAACAGATCGAGAATGGCACTCAGGTAAATCTTGTGAACTTCTATACCGGTGTAATACTTGAATTCAGTAACATCAGTCAGCCATTTCTGGTTTGGAGACTCCGCTGTGAATTCTCTGTTAAGGACATTTTCTGCAATGAACTGAGGGTTTGCTGCCCGTCTGGTGCAGCCGTTGTTTGAATACTTGATAGTGGATTTGATGCCTTTCTTCCGGCAGATCCGCAGTACCCTCTTGTCATTTGCCTTGATGCCGTGATACCTTTCCAGATCATCACGTATACGGCGGTAGCCCTTATCAGGGCTCTCTATGTGGATCTTTTCTATCTCTTCGGCGATTCTTTCGTTTTCTGCTATATAGGCTGGAATGCCCCTATTGAGCCATTTGTAGTACGCGGACCGGTTCACATGGCCCAGCTCGCAAAGAGCTCTGATTGGATATCCGTGTCCCTCGTGTTCTTCTTTGATCGCCTGATAGATTTGTACATGCCTGACCAGGCTCAGCCCCACCTCCTCTCTAACTCGTCGAGTTTTTTTAAGAAAGACACCTCCATCTCTGCCCGCTCTTTCTCTGCCCGCAGGATCTTATTCTCTGCCCGGAGTCTCTCCAGTTCAGACATTTCCTCTACCGGCTTTGAACGGCCGCGTCGGTCCTGAAGGGCGTCTACCCCTCCTGCTTCATACTTGACGGTATAGCTTCGTGCCTGTTGATAGGAAACACCGAATTTAGCCGCTGTTTCAGCATAATTATGGTCATGTGCAATGCAGTATTGAACGATTTCCACCCTCTCATTAAAAGTGGTCTTTCTTCCTTTGGTCATGATTGCGGTTCCTCCTGTTCCGGAAGCCTTCAGTTCTTCATGACCATTATACTTCTTTATCCAGTTTTGCAGCTTGCTTTTAGCTCTGATCCCGTAGCGTTGGCAGATCTCCTGCAGGGAGCCTCGGCCACTGAGGTAATCCATCACTGCCTGTTCTTTCAGTTCTTTCGAATACTGTTTATACCGCGTAACAAGAAAAGCACCTTCTCCTTCACTTTTATAAATTCTTATCCACTGCTGCAAAGCATCCAAACTGACCCCCAGTCTGGCTCTGGCATGACGTTGTGTTTCCTTGCCCTCTAATATCAGATGTACAGTCTGCAGTTTCTCTGCTGGATTAATCTTGTTGATAGACATAAAATGCCCCCTTCCGGGCAGTAAGCTTTTTGTTTTTTAGCTTGTCTACCTGGAAGGGAGCATATCAGTTCAAAACCTACGCTTTTGCGGCACGCCCCTTTATTGTTACGTTGAATTCGCGGGGATTCACACAGATCCTTCCTTCGCTTCGGAGGGAACCGCCTCTCCAAAACTCGCCGTCCGCTCTGATGACCGGACGTCTCAGACAGGTGGGCTTTCGGGCTGCAGCTCCTGCAGCCCTCATTCCCTCCTACGCTCAGAAAGGATCTGGTTCATCCAGCCGCTCATTCAAAGCAACTCTAAAGGGACATGCCGCAACCGCTCAGGCTGATCCTGACGCAGGATGTACAGTTCCATCTCATATCAGGACAACACAAAAACCGGGCTCCAAAGAGTCCGGTTTTTGCTGTAAAATTCAGTTATGCCACTAACAAAAATCTTACAGGAAGATTATACCCTGTCCAGATCTTATTATCAAATCAAACTACCTATTGATTTGGAGCCAATGATCCCGAATAACGACCCGGTGCGCCTCCTGAATGCATGCGTGGAGGGCATGGACCTTTCGGAACTCTACCAGACCTATACAAGAGTCCCGAAAAATCTGGCGACACCGAAGCAGCTGTTCAAGATCGTGGCCTACGCAGCTATGAACGGGACCTTTTCCAGCAGGAAGATCGAGGCTGCCTGCCGGCAGAACATAAACTACATGTACCTGCTCGAAGGCAAGCCGGCCCCGGACAATGCTACGATCGCCCGTTTCATATCCCTTCACCTCGCCCAGTGCTCAAAAGAACTCATGGCAGAATCCACCTGGCTCCTGCGCAGGAACGGCCTCATCTCCTCTGAGGTGGTGTTCATTGACGGCACCAAGATCGAGGCCAATGCCAATAAGTATACCTTTGTGTGGAAGAAAGCGGTTTCCAAAAACCAGGCCCGCATGCTGTCAAAGGTCGCGGAGCTCATAGCGGTATGCGAGGAAGTGTATGGCATCAGGGTCGCTTACAATGACCGGGTCTCACTCGGGACTATAAAACAGCTCGTTCTACAGCTGGAAAAGCTCTGCCGTAAAGAAAGGGTCGTATTTGTCAGCGGGGCCGGAAAGAGGAAAACGCCCCTGCAGCGGTATGTCGAACAGGCCAGGGACTACCTGCAGAGGATGGAGGATTATGTTTATAAGCTCGATGTATGCGGGGACCGCAACAGCTACTCCAAAACGGACCACGACGCGACCTTTATGAGGATGAAGGAAGACGCCATGCTCAATGGCCAGCTGAAACCGGCCTATAACGTCCAGCATGCAGTAGATGCCGGATTTATCACATGGGTGGACGTCAGTTCCCGTCCCGGGGATACCCTGACCCTCCGCCCGATGCTTAAAGAGATGGAGGAACACCTTCACTTCAAGTACCGCGATATAGTGGCGGATGCAGGATACGAGAGCGAGGAGAACTACCTCTTCCTGGAGAAGAACGGCCAGTCTTCCTATATCAAGCCAACGAATTATGAGATCTCCAAAACCAGAAAATACAGGACAGATATCAGCCGCCAGGAAAACATGTCCTACGATAAAGAAACGGACAGTTATACCTGCAAAAACGGAAGGAAGCTGTGTGCCGACGGGGTCAGGAAGTCCAGGACGGCGAGCGGGTATGTAAATGTCTCCACTGTCTACAGGTGCGGCGACTGTTCAGGCTGTCCGCATAAGGATAAATGCATTAAGGGAAACAACTGCAAGATCCCGAAGGAAGAACGCACCAAGGTTCTTTATGTATCAAGGACAAAAGAAGAAAAGCGTGCCGAAAACCTTGGGCGCATCATGAGCGACTACGGTGCGCAGCTCAGGATCGTAAACTGCGCAAATCCATCATCCCGCTCCATCACGCCGGAATCGATGATGATCGCACCGGCGGGAAAGAGCTTGTTTTCGGTGCTTCCATCCTCGCGCACCGGAATCACGGCGTCCTTAAAAACTGTGATGCCGTTGATCCCCATTCCGGGCACGATGTTGTAAATGTTTTGTGCGTCAACAGAGGCACCCAAATAGCTCTCTACAAAGTGAAGAGCATTGATTTTGCCAGGCGATTTCAGCAGTTCGGGCTTATAATCGCCGACCTGTGCCTCGGCATATGCCATGACTTCAAGATCGCAGACAACCGGTGTACCATCAAATTTTCTGTTCAGGCAGTTGAACTCAATCATTGTCTCCTCCCTCCTTAGTTTTTATGTAGTGAATAAACCGCTTCCAGTCATCATCGTCTATGACGCCTTTTTTGGTCATTCGGAGTGCAAACCTCGCCATCTCACCGGCTTCCGTGTACATCATGCTGTCGTCAAGGTCGCGCGGGATCCGGCTGTTCTCCCTTGCTGCAAGATCGTACATCAGGGCGATATCCTCTTCTGTGAACTTCAGGAACTCGATCAGTTTTTCCGTCTTTTCTTCGTCATAAGGCTTCCTGCGTCCCTGCTCTACGTCACTGACAAAGCTGACGGACACGCCTAACTCTTCTGCAATATCCTTCAGTGTCAGTTCCCGGCTGTCAGTAATGCGCTTTGACCGTATGAACTGTCCATACCTCATGTTCTTTTCCTGCATGATCTCCTTCTTTCTATTACGCAAATTTGGCCAATTTTGGGTAAACAGAATCAATAGATTACGCCGACCCAATCGCGCGAACAGTTGTTTGGTTCGGCGTAATTAAAGTGTAGCACTGAACGATTCCTTTTACAAGAGGAAATTCGAAAATCTGTTCGATTTGTTACAAACTTGTTATAACCTCTTCTGAGTCATGCCATAGTATTATGAAACCGTTGCTTCGTGAAGAAACGAGTTAACGCTGCTAATTATTTTTTGTGCCTCCATAGCTTTGCAACTCCTTATACGGATTTAATAACAAAATAAGAAAAACACACATTAGCGATGATTCATCATGGTGATTCCAAATACCTAACCGTCTTCCCTGTAGACATTGCATACTCAATCTCAGACCGCGTGCTAGACCCGATATATCCGCCAACGTTGACCACGAATATCTCATCTGCCAAATCGATTTTTCTCAAATGCATGTCATCCAGCATTTCCTTGGTACCTTCGGTCCAGACCTCATTATCACCAGAGTGGCCGAAGAGACCAACACTGATGACAATATTGCCTTCCAGCGTAAGACGTTTCTGAGCTTCGAGGAAAGCGTCCTTGAAACGGGTGCTGCCGCAGAGAGTGATGATTGGAATAATTCATCTCATTGACAATGTCGATGGATCTTACATTTCCGTTTCGCTCACGCAGGATCAGTATGTTTTCCAGATAATCCTCTGCGGACTCATGACTTTTTTCATGTCGCACCACCTTATAAGGAAAACTTAAAAACAATTGCTCCGTATGCCGGAAGATCAAATTCAATATACTGATCCCTGTGATCGCACTCGCCCTTCTTAGCTCTGATCACTTCGGGAACGCTGGTCTCACCGGATCCGCCGAATACCAGGTCCGTGCTGTTGAGAAGAAGCTTGTACTGTTTGCGGACCGGTACGCCCACTCTGTATCCTTCACGTTTGACAGGGGTCATATTCAGGACGAACAGAAGGCTCTTCTTCTGGGAAGGGCATTTGCGGAAGAAGGAATAAATACTTCTGTCCGCGTCATCGGCGTTGATCCACTCAAAGCCTGACCAGTCATCATCGATCTCATAGAGGCACTTGTGGCTTCTGTAGATCTCCAGCAGTTTCTGCACATAGTACTTAAGGCCGATGTTGAGATAGTTATCGTCCTTGCCTTCCTCGAGTCTCCACCATTCAAGCTCGGTCGCCTCGTTCCACTCATGCTCCTGGCCGAATTCCTGGCCCATGAAGAGGAGCTTCTTGCCTTCGTGACCTGTCATGAAAGTATAGCCCACACGGAGGTTTGCATACTTGTCGACCTTGTAGCCGGGCATCTTGTTGACCATGGAGCACTTGAGGTGAACAACTTCGTCGTGGGAAAGAGGAAGAATGTACTTCTCGGCGCTGTTGTAGCTCATCGCGAAGGTCAGCCCGTTGTGGTTGCCCTTTCTCATGATCGGGTCCAGCTTCATGTATTCGCAGAAATCATGCATCCAGCCCATGTTCCACTTGAAGGAGAATCCAAGGCCGCCGTCCTCGGGCTTAGCTGTGATCTTGGGCCATGCTGTGGATTCCTCGGCAATTGTCAGGAATCCGGGGTATGTGCTGTGGATCACCGAGTTTAGGTGTTTGAAGAACTCGATCGCGTCGAGGTTCTCGTTGCCGCCGTACTGGTTTGCAACCCACTGTCCATCCTTCTTGCCGTAGTCAAGGTACAGCATGGAAGTGACCGCGTCCACGCGGATGCCGTCGATATGGTATTCGTTGATCCAGTAGCTCACGTTGGCGATCAGGAAGTTGGAGACTTCCTTCTTGGCCAGATTGAAGATCCTGGTTCCCCAGTCGGGGTGCTGGCCGCGGCGCGGATCGGGATCTTCGTAGATGCAGGTTCCGTCAAACTCTGCAAGGCCGAACGCGTCGGGGCAGAAGTGAGCGGGAACCCAGTCGAGGATGACGCCGATATTATTCTTGTGCAGGGTATCTACCAGATACATGAAATCCTTGGGATGGCCGTATCTGGAAGTAGGTGCGTAGTAACCGGTAACCTGGTAGCCCCAGGATCCGTCGAAGGGGTGCTCGGAGATACCCATAAGTTCAACATGGGTAAACTTCATGACCTTGAGATATTCGACGAGACGGTCTGCGAACTCTCTGTAATTGTAGAAACCGTCCTCGGTTCCGTCGGGGTGTTTCATCCAGGAGCCGATATGGCACTCATAGATAGCGAGAGGCTCACGGTTCACATCCTTGCCGGCACGCGCTTTCAGCCAGCGCGCATCGCCCCACTTGTATCCGGACAGGTCCGCGACTTTGGAAGCCGTTCCGGGACGGAGCTCCGCCCAGTTGGCATAAGGATCTGCTTTATATTTCTTGGATCCGTCTGTTGTAGTGATGCAGTATTTGTACAGTTCACCTTCTCCAATGCCGGAAATGAACAGGGTCCAGATGCCGCCTGCATTGAACTGGGTCATGGCATGCTGGTCTTCGTTCCATCCGTTAAACGTACCGACCACGTGGACCGCTTTTGCGTTGGGCGCCCATACGGCAAAGAATACACCCTTTTCGCCGTTTTCTTCCGACAGATGCGCGCCGAGCTTTTTGTAGATCTGATAATGCGTTCCGTTGCCGTACCAGTAAGCGTCGTCATTAGAAATGAAGACTCTCTTGTCCGCGGGCTGTGCGGGTGCTTTTCTCACGGCCCTCGCCCCGGCTTTTGTCTTAGCCGGCGTTTTCTTAGCAGCTGCTGTACTGCTCTTTTTGGTCGCTGCTGTTTTTCTGGATGCCATACTATACTCCAATCCGGAACGCATTTGCTTTGCAGGAAACGGCAGTTCCCCATTTGCCCTGTTTCCTGCCCGGGTATTCTGCGGCGCTCCCGCACAGAATGCCCTGCGAATGACTCCCGCAACTGAAGAGCCGTCCGCTGACCTGTTACTCAATAACATTTAAAGTGTTCTTTTCCTGAACACATCGTTCCATCAGTAATGCAGAAAATCCTTATCTCGAAGAATGATCCGGTTGCCGGTGCCCGACTTTCTGCGTGAAAACGAATCCACAAGACTGGAGAGCGACTTGCGGCTCGCGTAATAGATCGCCTCATCGACGATATCCCTGATATCCTCCAGCGTGACGCTGTGATTGACCGTCTGGGAAGAGAGGATCCGGCTCTGCAGCGCGCTGATCCCGAATTCGTCGATCTCGCACTGCTGCTTGCCGGCATATTTCCGCGCATATCCCAACAGTGTATCAACGCTCAAAGCCGCGATGTCCACTCTGGCCGGGAACATATCACGCATCCTGGGATGATCATGCAGAAACGCGTCCATAACGCCCTTGCGGTCGATCATGATGATCAGAATACTTCGCTCCGGCGCCTTCAGGAGCTCACACATTGCCGCCACGCCTTCCTCGCTCATCATGGAAGCTCTCTCAATGATCAGAGCGCCGAACGGCATCCTGGGAATGACCCGCAGCATATTCTCTCTTGTGATATATCTGCCTTCCGACTTGGCGATCTGTCCGACAAAGTTGGGATTGATCTGACGGTATCTCCTCACAAGTTCCCTGGCAAGGCTCAGGGTTCCCGCGCCTTCATCGCCGGTGATCACAACGTTCCCGGTGCCGCCCTCAAGAAAGATCCTTCCCAGCGCGTCCGTGAGCTGGCGTATGGAATCCTCCGAGTGCAGGTACATCTGGCTGCTTCCTCTTCCGGCCTGCTCCGGATTGTTGATCGTCATCTTCTCGACAACAAACTCTCCCGGGAATTCGCCGCCGCCTTCTGTCACAAAGAGGCTTGTGTCAAATCCGGCGCTGTCTTTATCGTCGTCCTTGATCTGCAGTGCTTTCTGTACTTCCCTGCGGTCCCATGACTTGGTATACATGGAACCCGTATCCTGCTTTTTGTTCTTATCAAAAGCGCGCTGCACGGGCTTTTCCGCGGGCTCATCATCCTCAAGGCCGTTGGACTCATAGAAATCCCGCTTGACCTTCTCCCATTCCGACATGATCTCTGGTTGCCCAGACGACGCAGTTCCTCCGCCGCATCCTCGTAATGAATATGGGTATAGGTTCCCATCGTTACCCTGATATCCTCCGGAGAATGCCCCATCAGATAAGCCAGATGAACCGGATTCATACCTGCTTTTGCCTTTTCCGTACAGTAGGTATGCCGGCATACATGCGGCGAGACATACGGCATCGGGTCACGGTAGATTTTATTGAATTTCTCCCGGGTATGCTGGAAATAATGTTCCCAGTGCAGGGCAAGCATAGGATGTCCGTCCTTATCCAGGCAGAGAAAACCCCTCACACCGTCCACTTCTGGTTCGACAGCCGGAGTAATCCGCCGATCCAGAATTGTCCGGAATGCTTCCTTCACCATAGGCTCCATGGGAATGATCCGTGTCCCACACTTCGTTTTCGCCTGATCTTCAATATAGACCCGAGTGCCGACCCGCTGAAGCTGTTTGCTGATAAGTATTGTTCCCTTATCCATATCCAGGTCTTCAATCGTTAAACCGCAGAATTCAGAGATGCGCATTCCCGTATGGAACAGAATGTAGATACCCTCATAATATCTGCTAAAATGAGGATCCGTACGCACGAATTCGAGAAAGCGGCGCTTATCGGCCGGTGAAAGCGCATCCCGTTTCACCGTATCATTTACAGTCACTTCATGAAGCTGAAAATCATCAAAGGGATTCTTAAAGATCAGTTCACCGGCATTGCACCGACCACACTGTACTCAATCATTCAGCGGGATACCTCTGTCCGCTTTGATCATGCTTTGCGTATAGCGAATATCCTAGGAATTGATATTACTCAGATCTGTAAGGAGAATCCTTATGATGAGGGAGAAGTACTTCCGCAGCCGCTCTCTGATCTGAATGGGCTGACCACGAACCTTAATAAGCAGACATATATAAAAAACAGGACTACGCCGTTGCTTATGCTCTTTGACTATGAAAAAATGCCGGAATTAGATCAGGTTATCGCCGGCTATTTCCAATTAACCGACGAGGGACGTTCCACCTTTCTTGACAACCTACGATGGTTAATGGATACAAAAACAGACCGAAGCCGGGCAAAGAAGCTGAAAACAATTCGTAAATAGCCTTGTACCGAACTTGCCTTTTTAATATGACAGTCTGTGTCCCAGGTTGAGCGATCCTTGCGATCCGGCCTGACAGATATCCCGGGGCAGACATCGCGCCTGCCAGGATACCTGCGACCGACTGGAAATATATACCTTTCAGGACAAGACATCAGTGTTTCTTCCCATGACACTCATATAAGCTGGCCGTATTATTTTACTCATGTTGACTAACTCTTCAATTCTGTGAGCACTCCATCCAACAATACGGGCAATCGCGAAGATGGCAGTGTATAACTCTGTTGGAATCCCAAGCATCTTGTATACAAATCCACTGTAAAAATCCACATTCGGACTCACGCCTTTATAGATATGTCTCTTTGCAGCGATCACCTGAGGAGCAATTTCTTCAATGTTCCGATATAGCATGAGTTCGTTTTCAATGCCTTTTTCTTTTGCAAGCTCCTCAACATACTTTCTTAAAATACGCTCTCTTGGATCCGAAAGAGAATATACAGCATGTCCCATGCCATAGATCAGGCCTTGCCGGTCAAATGTCTCTTTATCCAGGATTTTTCCAAGATATGCAGCTATTTCATCCTTATCTGAATAATCGGATACATGGCGGCTAAGGTATTCTATCATCTCCATCACCTTGATATTTGCACCACCGTGCTTTGGTCCTTTGAGTGAAGACATAGCCGCCGCAATCGTTGAATAGGTATCTGAACCAGAGGATGTCACAACCCTTGTTGTGAACGTCGAATTATTGCCTCCCCCGTGTTCCATATGCAGAATCAGTGCCGTATCCAGTACTTTTGCCTCTGTCCATGTATATTGTCTGTCCGTCCTGAGCAACATCAGAATATTCTCTGCAGCTGACAGTGACGGATCCGGGTGATGAAGAACCATGCTTCCATGTTTCACATAATGTACATAAGCCTGATATCCATATATTGCCAAAAGCGGGAAAATACTGATCAACTGCATACTCTGCCGGATGACATTGGCTATATCCGTATCCTTTTCTCTTTCATCGTAGGATGCAAGCGTAAGGATGCTCCTTGTCATTGAGTTCATGATGTCTTCCGAGGGAGCCTTCATAATCACATCACGTGTGAAATTCGTTGGTAGGGTTCTGCACTGACTGATTAAATCTGAAAATTCTAAAATCTGCTGCTGCGTCGGAAGCTCTCCCATAAGCAGCAGATAAGCGATCTTGTCAAAACCAGACGCATCGTCTCCGATAGAAGAAATCAGCTCTTCGATCCGATAACCCCGGTACCAGAGTTCACCGTCACACGGAACCATCCTTCCGTCTATGATTTTTGAAGAAACAATGTCCGATACTCTCGTGAGCCCAGTAAGCACACCGGTGCCTTTTTCATCCCTCAGGCCAGTGTTTACGCCATATTCTTTGTACAGGATCGGAGAGATAGCATCGTTTTCAAAACAGATCGAAGCATGCTTTTCAGCATAATCGATAAGTCTTTTTGTCATCTAATCTATCCTCCGTTTGAAAACTCCGTTTCCATGATTTCTTCAAGCTGTTTCATCAGTCGGAGAAGTTCCGAAACATTAACTGCGCCAAACCTGTCAATTACCCGCACAAAATAATCTCTTAACAGTTTTTCGTTCTTCTCCAGCAGCATTTGGCCTGCATCCGTTATTGTAATATAGGTTCCCCTGCTGCCATCACCTTCATAGGACCATAGGATCAGTCCACGGTCTCTCAATTCACCGGTAAGTTTCGAAACCTGCCGTTCAGTGATTTTCATGCTGTCGGAAAGATCCTTAAAATATGTGCGGTCTTCTTTCTGCCCAACCTCCGAAATCCGGTGAAGGGCGACATATTCTATGATGCTGAGATCAGAAAGCTTTTCCCATATTCTGTCTTTATTGATCAGATATGTTCGGTATACCAATTCATTGGATATATCAGCAATGTTCATATTCATAGGCTGCATTTCCTTTCCCGGCCAGAGCCCATCGCATTATTTCATTGCGGTTTCTTTATCCAGTTGAATTCTGCTCTGCCTTCCTCCAGTTTATAAAAGCGAGTTTTCAAAGTCCAGGCTCTCACCTAACCCGCTTTCTTCGTACCAGACGAAAAGAAGATACAGAACTCCTGCCAAACATACAGGAATCACCATCCTTGTGGCATATTTAATGCTTTTTTTAAGCACTATATCATTTCTACCCATGTGCCTTGAACCTATAATAAAGATCTTTGTCTTCTATTCATGTCCGTGCTTTCAGGAAGGAATCTATATGCCCGGATGGCTGGCTCTCCAGAGTTTTTCCGCTCTTTCACCCCATTCCTCCGCATAATGGCTGCATTTGGTGCAAAGGTGGTCACAGCTTTCCGGCTCCATCATATCCGTGCTCTTCGCCCCTGTCCGGATCACCATTTCCTTTAGCTTCTCCGGGTTTTCCAGCATGGGGCAGGGCTGAAGGAGGTTTTCATTGAAAGGTTGTCCCTCCTGGTAAGCTTTAAACAACGGCTGCTGCAGGCATTCCAGCAGAGGCTTATCATGGATGTTCGCGCTGGAATAATGTATGAAGACACAGGGTTCCACATCCCCGTTCGGATTGATATGGCAGTAATACTTGCCTCCGGCTATGCATCCGCTGACAAATTCACCGTCGTTCTGGAAATCCATGCAGAAAATCGGCTTTCCGCCTTCAAATCCCCTGATTTCACGAATCCTGTGGTACATGTATTCCCGCTGCTCTACAGTAGGTACAAGTTCCATGCCCGTATCCATCCCGATAGGCATAAAGTGGAAATACCAGCTGAAAGAAACTCCTTTATCGATAAGGAAGTCCAGGAACTCATCCGATGTGACCGCTTCGCAGTTGGCTCTTGTGTAACAGATCGAGGTCCCGTATACCAACCCGTTTTCCCGAAGCAGATCCATAGCCGCCATCACTTTGTCGAACGTGCCGTCCCCACGCCTCAAATCCGTTGCATCCCTGTTTCCTTCAATGCTCATGGAAAGTACAATGTTTCTGCATCTCTTCATGTCATCACAAAAAGTCTGGTCTACAAGCGTACCATTTGTAAATAGCATAAAGCCGCAGTCGCTGTGCTTCTCCGCAAGCCTGACGATATCTTTCTTCCGAACCAAGGGTTCCCCGCCGGTCATGACATAGGCATGGATCCCGAGTTCCTTTCCCTCTGTGACAAGGCGGTCCATATCTTCAAAGGACAGGTTCAGCGTCCTGGAATACTCGGATGCCCAGCATCCCGTGCAGTGGAGGTTGCACGCGCTTGTCGGATCAAAGAGGATGATCCACGGGATCCCGCATCCATACTTTTCTGCGTTTCTGCGGGTCTGCCGGAAGCCGGTAAAGCCCCCCTCAAAGCCAAAGGCCATAACCAGCCCCTTCAGGTACTGCAGATCCGCCCGTTCCAGCAGTCTGTCAAAATACTGTGACCATTTCCCGTCGCTGCCAAAAGCAGTCCTGAGGTTCTCATAAGCCTGAGGCGGCCAGCCGTCCCCCAGGACCTTCTCAATTGCGTTAATTACCTCAACATAACCTTCGTTCCTATTACCCTGTGCCCTCTTCATGACGCCGTTAAGTGCCAGTTCAAACCCTTTCCTCTCCGCCGCATGCGCGATTTTTCCTGTCATAGCCAACTCCTTTCCCAACATCTTTCCTGAACTCCTGCAGATCTGGCTTTTTCCTCATTTTCCATGTCCCATACTCCTGCGCATCCAAAAGGCCGCTGGAAAAGTCCGCTCCTACCTGATCAGGCCCCACTCCGCAAACTTTTCAAACCCGCCAATTTCTTTTATATACCTGTGCGCTGTATCCACAATGCCCTCATACGGGATCCCTGCAATCATGCTGTCCCCGATCGCGCACGTATATTCCACCGTCTGCCCTTGCGCCTGGGCCTGCAGCCATGCGTAAATGTTTACGCTGACATCCGCTTTGGACAAGTCCTTACCGTGCAGCCCTCCGCCCGTGACCGAATCCCCCATGTCACTGCCGAGTTTCCGGTTGGCAGCGCCGGAATCCACACCTGTCCCGCCTGTCCATTCCCCGAGGGGATTCACTTCAGCGCCAGGATACATATTTCTGATCCGGTCGCTGTCCGCATTGCTCTGGCACAGGATCAGTCGTTTCCCGGAAAGAATATACTTTCCATCACTTTCATACTGCTGATAAAGCTCCTGTGCAATATTGGTCAGCTGTTTCTGTTCTTCTGTGACGGGTGTCCCCCTGAAGATCCCATTATCTCCGCAGCGGAGACCATGTTCCTGGTTCCTGGCAAGGTGTTCATCCTGGGGCACTTCCCTGTAGTATGCCGGAATGGCGCCTGCTATCCGATCCACAACTGCCTGCACTTCCCCGTACTCCAGGTGGACAGAGGTCTCCACTATGATGTGGCATTCCCCATGTCCGATCAGGACTTCCACTGCTATCCTGGGATCTTCCGCTTTCCTGTATGCCAGATCCACAAGAGCACCGGCAATCCGGTCAGCCACCTTGTCCGGATGGGCAGGATTTACTTTTTCGAACATGTCGCATCTCCTTTCTGGCGGGCAGCCTCCTGCCTGTCATTCCTCATAGTAATCCGCGTCGATCGCTCTATCACTGACCTGGTGGCTGATAATCTTAACAGACGACAGAACTGTAGCAAGATTCATGATACCGTCAGCCAGCAAGGATACCCCGATCAGGATTGCCATCATGTTTGATGACGTAGAAGGCCTGAATACAAGCAATACCCCGAAAGTTCCTGCAACAGCAGCCAGAACCAGAATCATCCACCAGGAACGAATGCCGAAGACACGGGCATCCAGGGAAATCTGGATTTTGAAAAGGCTGTCTGCCAAAACACAGATGCCAAACGCAATGCACGTATAGCTCCAGGTGTTTACCGGATGCACCATTGAAATGACGCCCAGTGTCAGCACCAGGATTCCAAATGCCAGGTCGTACTGGAAAGCCAGCCGGAACAGGTCCCTGGACAGGTACCCTATAATTTTGATTACACCAAAAGCACAGAAAGTAATCCCTATTACCGTGCCGATCAGCACCGATGCCGTTTCAGGATACGCAATAAAACTGATCCCTATAATGCACAGCACTGCTGACAGGATAATATACCCCGTCTTTGCAATTCGCATAGGTGTTGTATTCTGCATATGACCATCCCCTTTCTGTCTGTTCGGCTTGCCTTCGTGTCTTCCTTCTGAAAATACCGAAAAACGCAGGGGCGGAAAACGGACAAATCTCTTCCCGTGCCTGTTTTTCAGACATGAACAGAGATTTGTCTATCTGGAGTGATCCTCACAAGTCAGTACGAATGATATAGACGGTCACTGACCACATATCGTCAGAACACAGATCATAACACCCGCTCTTCGCCTGATCCGAAGTGCCTTCATCTTCATAAATACGCAAGGCATCGGACAGTTCATTTTCTACATGGGGATATGAATTTCCTGCATAGGCTGAATGAAGTAATGCGAGAAAGATTTCTCAAAGCATGGCAATATCCATATAGAAACCCCATGCCTGTTTTTTGGGCATGGGGGAAAGTTTGTCTATCTGATTTTATTTTTTAGCCGCGCGTTTTATCATCTCTTCAATCATCCCGTGATGCAGTTCACACAGCCGGGATATTTCCTTATGGATATCCGGTTTCATCTGCTGGTTCAGCCAGTCAATCACAAGACCAAAGCATTCGCATTTATAAAAATGAACGAGTATTCTCCTGTCGCTTTCAGAAATGTCCAGATCCTTAACGAGGGTCTTTCCATAGGCGGACACGATGTAATCACATTCTTTCCACAGGTACCGTTCATAGATGTCACGGTTTGTCGAATGGTAGATATGCAGCAGGACGCGGCGGTTTTCCATTGTGAAGTCGGCAGCCGCATTCAGGGCGGCCTCCGCGGAATCGATGGTAGGGTACTTCCTGACAAACTGCTCAAGATGGTCCATAATGATTTCTTCAAGCAGTGCCGGTATATCCTGGAAATGGTAATAAAAGGAGTTGCGGTTAATTCCGCACTCTTCCACGACCATTTTTACTGTAATCTGGTTCAGGGGCTTCTGGTCAAGAAGGCTTACAAATGTCATTTTAATAGCATCTTTTGTGAAACTGGACATAGGGCTTCCCTTCTCTGTCTGGCCTTTTCTGCCAGAAGTTTCGTCTTCCTCTCATCTGTACCAGAACAAAGGAAGTCATGCATCACATAGTCTACAAATATTTACGTAATACAGCGGGATCATCCAGTACACTCTCCACAATGCGGCTTAGAATCCCACTATATCCCTTCCCTAAAGATTTAGCCTTCCGGATTGCCTGCGGAGTAAGGCGTAATGTAACATTTTGCCTCTTTCGGTCTGCCTGTCTGTCCTCATGTACTCTTCGGAACGATGCCAGCTGTTCGTCTGTCAGTTCCGGATTGTCATCGTCAGTAACAATAGGACGTTTTGCCGCCTCCCTGACCATATTGATCTGTTCTTCCATAAGCTTTTGTTCCGCACTTAATTCATATTTCCTGATTGCCATAATAGATCGCCCTTTCTTTTTTCGTTGCCACTCTCTCAGAGATAATACGTAGTGCTTTTATCCGTTCGGTATACACAACTGTCAGTATCTCTTCGACAAATCCTATCGTGATATACCGTTCTTCCCCGGCAAAGCTGTGAGCCTCATCATAGTATTCCAGACGATTTGGATCCGGGAATACATGGCTCGCTGTTTCAAAATCGATGCCATGCTTAGAGATATTGATTAGCTCTTTCTCTTCGTCCCATTCAAACTGTAGTTTCATTCATTTACCTCACTATCTAAACCCGATTATATCACTATAGCCGGAAAAGCAATGCAAAAAGCATTGCTTTCCTATTATATTCTATTTCAATCTATCTTCTTTTGGTCAAACGCTCGTATGTCAGGTTTTCTCTCTGAATGTTGGTACAATGTTGGTATAAGAAATTACGAATTGCCATTTATCGCCACTTTAAGCAACTATTCGCCGCCGGGCAAAGACTGCCGTGACACACGAAAAGTATTCTTATCATTTCAAAATCCTTCCTGTAAGGGCACGTTTTGCCATTTTTGGGTGTCTCAAAAATGGCACTTTATCTTTGGCGGGCTGGAGTTCAACTGGAATTTGGGCTTATGTATGGTTCCTGAGATATTCCTCAAACTCTGGTGTCCTACTCCAGTACTTGATACCCCAGTTTTCAAAGTTCCATTCATCCATGTACTGATTACATTCATAATCCACATAATAGATCAGATTATCCCGGACGACAAAATTTGTCGGGAAGTAGTCAATGTTTAATCCAGCCTTCTTTGCCAGTTCTGCCATTTCGCGAATTTGAATCATAAAAGGATCGATGGGCATACCATCACGTACCATATCAAATATAGTAGGCCCATCAATGTATTCCTTGATAATCCTTTCAGCTGCATCATCGACAGAAATCATAGTCGGAATTCTTATTCCAGATTCCTTCAGTCTTCTGTAGTCGT
The DNA here is from genome assembly GCA_017476605.1 of Clostridia bacterium. Classification (GTDB taxonomy): domain Bacteria; phylum Bacillota; class Clostridia; order Christensenellales; family Aristaeellaceae; genus Ventricola. The sequence continues at coordinate 8,011 of JAFUZM010000169.1, read as the reverse complement.
TTTTCTCTGATTCGATCTTGTTGCCAAAATTGTAGTAATTACAGGGTTCATGATGGATTTGCTTCAAAACTACTATCTTGCCACATGAAGAAGCAAGATACGAGTATCCGCCTTTTCCATGTCCCAATAGCTTTATAATCTCATAATCAGTGCCATTCACACTAATGACCTTGTCCATTTCACCCTCATAAATCCCAATTGTTATCTCCGATTCGGTTTTCTTATGGCATCGCGCTACTCTATTATTTGCTGTCTTCAGAAAAATCTGATCTGCCCGTTGCTTTATTAATCACTGATAATATCTGGTTTTTTAAAGATTCTCTTTTCTTGTTACTATCACGGAAAAAATATGCTCTTCGTATGGTCGTTCTTGTCAAGTTAGTCAATGCGCTTATCTGTTCTTCAACATGATACTTTGTATCCGCTATTTCCTGTTTTATACGATTCGTTCGGTTTGTGGCACCATCTACAAGCAGATCCATATTCTGATTGAAGTTTTCTTCCATGCGAATGACCATTTTATCAAAATGGTACAATACCGTAACTGTTAATGTAATATCGACAGCAAACAAAAACACAAATACAAGCGACAGACATTCTGCCGATAAAGGAGTAAGGTATTCCATAAGCTTTTCGGTATAAGGCGCAAGTATATAAACTACCAGAAGACCTGCACCGCCAAAGCCAAGACTGGTAAACAAGCTGACCCTGCCATTAATATTGAAGGGATAGTGCTTATAATCCCACCAAACAGCATGGAATATTCTCTCTAATGTCCATGATGTGCTATATTCCAAAACCGCGCTGCCGATAACTGAAATAACAAAGATCTGCCATGGGAGCATAACAATACCGCTGCTATCAGCCAAACCCACCACCAATATGATTGCAACCGCACCGGTTCCATAGATCGGACATGCGGGACCGAACAAAAACCCTCTGTTTGCCCATTTTCCGGTCCTGGCGGTACAATAGAGAGTTTCATATATCCATCCAATTACGCTATATAACGTAAACAAGCATACATACCTGCTGATTACCACTTTGGTATTACCTCCTAAACACTGTCTCTTGCAGCGATATACACTTATCTGCAATGCAGACAATCCATTCTTCTCTCGAACGAGGAAAGTTTCTAATGTTTAGCGGCCACATATGGCAGGCAATAACACGGCTTGTCTTATCATCTATGTCAAAATACCTTTGGGCATTTTTGCATGCAGCTTTCGCATGTGTAAACCCATGAAGGCGATGGGCTCCGTCATCATAGTTATGCCAGTCATAAAGATAAAAATCATGCAACATCGCTCCGACTAACAGTACATTTAAATCGGAATGCAGGGATAACCGCCTGTCTATTCTATAGCTTAGTTTTGCAACCCTGTTGCAATGCTCATATGTACTGGTATTGCCATGCTGGATAAAATGCTGCATTTCCAGGACTCTGCTGTTCGTTTTTAGTTCAGATAATATCTCGTTTACTTCGTTGTCCATTTTGTATGCTCCATAAAAGCTGATTTTCCTTTCCACCCTACCACACTTTCGTCGCATTTTCCACCAGTCAAAAAAAAGCCCACCGCTATTACAGCGATGAGCCCCTGCTTCGTTCAGACCACTCTGAACATCTTCCTGCTCTGTTTTTCCTTTCCTTCTTTCACTCCATTCAGCTTCTCCTGCTCTCTCCGAGCCGACTCCACCTCCTCCATCCTGGCCATCTCCGCAGCTGCGTCCTCCATCCCTAAATGAGTGTAGACGTTCATTGTGACGCCGATATCGCTGTGCCCCATCAGGTACTGAAGAGTCTTGGGGTTCATCCCTGCTTTCGCCTGATTACTGCAATAGGTGTGGCGGCAGATGTGAGGTGTGATGTTCGGCAGCTGCTCCCTGAAGATCTCGTTGTAGCGCTTCCTCATTATCATATCCGTATCTGTACTAATTGATTACTACACAAGTTTCAGAAGTCATGATGCCGCTATCCAAAGTAGGATCTGTCACAAAGCACATATAATCATACACAGCATGCATAGCGATCGGAACCAGAATACTGCCACACCTCAGATATTCAGCAGCATATATGAAACCGCCGAAGACTGTTTCCTAATTTTCCAGAATTAATTCCGAGTTGTACCTCCACCCCCGATCTTTCAAACTGATCCGTCGAGGCCATTCAGATCAGTCATGTGTAATTTCTCATCAAGACTATACCCCCGGTCACCATTCAGACAATCCAGAAGGTATTTCCATTCAGTATCCGTGACTATTTCTTCCCCGGACGCATAGTGTAAAAGAGAAAAATAAGAATCCGTGATCAGCATGTCGTCCGATGCATATATCTCCGTTGGATTGACATTTGCCGTTAACGCAGCCATCAATGCCTGGCCACTTAAGCCTTGTTCCATAACGGATCTTATGATGTCATCGTTATGATTCCTTCAGGTATTTCTCAATATAAGGGATCGTATTCTTCCAATTATCCGCCATGACGCGGCACGCTTCCTCCACGTCGCCGCTTTTCATCGCCTCGATGATCCTTTCGTGCTCTTTAACCGAAGCGGGGAGCATTTCAGACACATCCCGGTCGGAGAAGAAATGGATCTCGGTCCTCGTGATATGGACCTCCAGCGTCGTGCAGAACTGCCGCAGCAGGTCGTTTCCAGACAGCTGCAGGATCGTGTCGTGGAAGACGCTGTCCGCTTCGTTGGCCTCTCTCGCCGATCCCGACCTGATCGCCTCTCTTAAGTCCTCTGTGCTCTGTGTCAAAATATTGAATGCCTCAGGCGTAAGATGAGGCATAGCATATTTAACGGCGATCGGCTCCAGGACGGAAAGAAGTTCATAGGACTGTTTGACAGTTTCCGGATCGATCTCAGTCACGCGGCTCTCTTTTCCCGGGGATACGGTGATCAGTTTCTGCTCCTCCAGCATCTGGAAGGCTTCTCTTACGGGTGTACGGCTCACAGAGAAGTATTCCGCGATCTCTTTGTCGAATATCTTTTCTCCAGGCCTCAGCGTTCCGCTCACGATCCATTCTTTCATTTCAGAAAAGACTCTGTCTTTGGCCGTCTTAGGATAAAAATCTGATTTTGTCTTCGGAATAGGCATGTCTTTATGTGTCCCTCCAAAAAAAACATGAAAATTTTAAGAAACCGCTTGCATTATACAGCATGGTGTGATATATATGCAATATACAGAAATGCGATATATCGCATATCGCATATCGCGCGAGAGGGCGTTCGATCAACAGGAGGTAACATCATGAGTAAGAATGACATCAAGGCAGTACACTTTGGCAAGAGAACAGGTGCGGAACTCTATTCCGTGGAGCGCTTTGGTCCTGAGACCGCCGGGAAAGCGCGCGGTTTCCACCGGAGTTTTCCGGAGTATAAAGAGACCCCTCTTGCGGATCTTCGTTCCCTGGCTAAGGAGCTCGGGGTCGCGTCGATCCATGTAAAGGACGAGAGCTACCGGTTCGGACTCAATGCGTTCAAGGTGCTCGGCGGGAGCTACACCATCGGGAACTATATCGCTGGGAAGCTGGGCGTGGACATCTCCGAACTTCCTTATGAGAAGCTGGTCAGTCCGGAAGTGAAAGAAAAGATCGGACAGATCACTTTTGTCACAGCGACGGACGGCAACCACGGGCGCGGCATTGCCTGGACGGCGAACCGCCTGGGCCAGAAGAGCGTCGTCTATATGCCCAAGGGAAGCGCGCAGGAGCGCCTGCAGAACATCCGGGCGCTTGGCGCAGACGCCTCCATCACAGAACTCAATTATGACGATGCGGTAAGGCTTGCCAAGGAAGGACAGGACAAGAACGGATGGGTCCTGGTGCAGGATACTGCCTGGGAAGGCTATGAGGAGATCCCGGGATGGATCATGGAAGGATACACGACCATGGCGGCGGAGGCGACCGAGCAGCTGCAGGGAGAAAAGCCCACGCACATCTTCCTTCAGGCAGGTGTGGGTGCCATGTCCGGTGCGATCTGCGGTTACTTTGCCTCTCTTTACGGCGATGAGGACAGGCCCGTCATTACGATCGTGGAGCCTGATCAGGCGGACTGCATTTTCCGCACCGCGCAGGCCAATGACGGAAAGCTCCACTTCGTTACCGGCAATATGAATTCCATCATGGCCGGGCTGTGCTGCGGGGAGCCCTGCACGATCGGCTGGAACGTGCTGCGTGACCATGCAGACCACTTTATTTCCATGCCCGACTACGTAGCTGCGGAAGGCATGCGTATCCTTGGCAATCCGCTTCCCGGCGACGACAGGGTGATCTCCGGAGAGAGCGGCGCCGCGACGCTCGGCTTTGTGGCGGAGGTTCTGCGCAATGAGGAGCTGAAGGAGCTCAAAGAAGCGCTGGGCCTTGATCAGGATTCCCGTATTCTCTGCTTCTCGACGGAAGGAGATACGGACAGAGAGAATTACAGGCGGATCGTGTGGGACGGGCTGTATCCCAGTTACGAGAACAAGTGATTCGTGGTTCGAACCTAAACAAACTGCATTAAGAAGGAGCGAAAAGATATGTGGGACAGAATATATGCAGTAACAGACTTTCTGTGGGGCACGCCCCTTATGATCCTTATGGTCGGCGTTGGATTCTATCTTTCTTTGAGGACCGGCTTTTTCCAGATCACAGGGATCAGGACCTGGTGGAAAATGACCGTGGGAGAGATCTTCGGAAAAACCAAATCTGAAGGGAGTAATAAAGAAGCATCTGCAGAAGGTGAAATGAAACCGTTCCAGGCAATGGCTACGGTAATGGCAGGCACGGTCGGGAGCGGAAATATTGCAGGCGTTGCGACTGCGATCGCAGCAGGAGGGCCGGGCGCGGTCTTCTGGATGTGGCTCATTTCACTTGTCGGCATGATGACAAAGATGGCAGAGGTGACGCTGTCTGTCGCCTATCGGAAAAAGAATGAGGACGGGGAGTATTTTGGCGGACCGATGCACTATATGAAATCCGCATTGGGAAAAGCCGGCGGGGTGCTTGCGGGATTTTACGCGGTCGCCCTTCTCATCGAAGTGCTGGCGGATGCCTGCTTCGTACAGACAAATACTCTTGCGGTCTGCGTCAATGATGTTTATGGTATCCCGATGGTGCCGATCGCGCTGGTGGTCGTCGGTATCAGTGCGGTCATCATTTTCAGGGGCGGCGTCAAGAAGATCGGAGATTTCTGCGGAAAGATGGTCCCCGCAATGGTCCTTGTGTATATCGTGAGCTGCGTTGTCGTCATCGCGCTCAATGCATCCAAGATCCCTTCCGCTTTTGCGATGATCTTCCAGTATGCATTTAAACCCGCCCCTGCTGTCGGAGGCTTCCTGGGTTCGACCGTGTCCCTTGCTATGGCACGAGGCGCTGCCAGAGGTATTTTCTCCAACGAGGCCGGTATGGGAACATCCGCGACAGTTCACGCGACTGCACAGACAGATCATCCCGCGCATCAGGGTATGTATGGCATTCTGGAAGTATTCACGGTTTCCATTGTTATCTGCACGCTGACCGCGCTTACTGTTATCACAAGCGGCGTATGGTGCAACGGCAATACGGGCGTTGTTATGGCCTTTGACGCATTCAGGCAGGTGTGGGGACGGATCGGCATTATTATCCTGAGCCTTGCGGTCATTCTGTTCACCTACTCCAGTTATATCGGATTCTTTGTGGAATTCCGCACATGTGTGGAGTATCTGTTCGGTGTGAAGGCGGTCAAGTTCCTCCAGTTCATTTTCCTGGCTCTGCCGATCGTTTCTGCAACGCTCGCCGTAGAACAGGTATGGGATATCGCGGACATGGCTGTCGGATTTATCGTTGTTCCCAATATGATCGCCTTGTTGCTGCTGTCACCGAAATTCATCAGTCTGTTCCAGTCGTATATAAAAGAGATAAAGGAGAAATGATCATGAAAGTAATCGAAACATCAAAAGCACCTGCAGCGATCGGCCCCTACTCCCAGGGATTTACCGTAGGATCCATGATCGTGGTATCAGGCCAGACGCCGGTCGTTCCCGAGACGAAAGAGATTCCGGAAGGAATACAGGCGCAGGCGGAGCAGTCCTGTAAAAATGTAGGAGAAATACTGAAAGCAGCCGGCTCTGATTTCTCAAAGGTGTTCAAGACAACGTGTTTTTTGGCTGATATGAAGGATTTCCAGGGTTTCAACGAAGTATATGCAAGGTACTTTACCTCAAAGCCTGCCCGCAGCTGTGTTGCGGTAAAGGCTCTGCCTCTCGGAGTTCTGTGTGAGATCGAAGCTTATGCTGAGATATGAGAAACCGATCAAGTTCAAACAAAAATAAGAAAACGGGGGCATTGCCCTCACTGATTAATCAGTAAGATGCAACACCCCCTAAATAGGCTTTTATCAATACTTCCATCCGCCGTCATATACCTTCATTATCATATCCATATTGATCACTTGAACTGACGCGTTTTGCCCCGATTTTTGCGGTTATCCTATTGCCTGATCAACAAAAGCCCTGATCTCCCTGCTGATACGTTCACTTTCATAATAATGAATGTAATGCCCGCATTTCAGGTATATTATTCTTGCATTTGTCTGTTTGGCAAATTCCCGTTCATATTCAATCCATCCGGCTGATACCTGCTTGCCGTCAGATACAAACATCAGAATTGGGCACGCAATTGTTTCTGCTGTATGCACAAGCTTTGCGTTTTTCAGCACTGCTTTCGCCTCGTTCACATAGCAGGAATTCATTGCGTTTCTTCTTAGCAAAAGCCTCTGGTGTTTGATTTCATTCTTGCTCAGCCCGCGCTCGTTAAGTGGATACCAGAAGAGCATTCCGTAATTGTTGAGTATTCGCATTCTCTTCATGAATCGAAGCCGCTGATTGACCTGTTTTCTGCTCCATTCGAGATAGACAGCCGGGACAGCCATATCAAGACCGATGATTGCGATGACCTCGTCCGGATATTTTTGTTTCCACCGGATTGCTTCCAGACCGGACATAGAATGCGGAAGAAGGATAAAAGGCCCTTTTTCCCCGGCCTTTTCCAATGCTTCTCTTTGATAGGCGACCACCGAGTCAATATCGCAAGGCCCTTCGTACAAGTCCGAGCAGCCGTATCCGAATTTCTCGATCACAATGATCCTGAAATCGCTGACCAGTTTTTCATATAGGATCTTGAAATCATAAACAGGGGATATAGTTCCGGAACCGGACATAAACACCAACTTTGGATTCTTTTCATCTCCCGCTCTGAACAGATGCAGTTTATGACCATCGATTTCGACATATTCCATATCATCACCACGTTTAATTACGATCATCGCTTTTGGATACGTAAGATCATCCGCGCCTCTGTGGCGGGTGTCCCCAACTCAATCTCTTTTTTCTGCCCATCAAACTCAAACCCACAGCGCTTGTAGAAGCGAATTGCTCGCTCATTTCCGGTGAGGACCCACACTGCTGTCTGTGGATACTCGCTCAAAGCATCAAGCGCCTTTTTCATCAGTGCATAGCCAATACCTTTACCGTAATACTCTTTCAAAACATAGATGGCATAAACCTCACCTGCATCATGCAGATCGTCCAGCCAGTAACGACCAAAATCAGCAAAGCCGACCACGCGCTCTCTATCTTTTGCAATCAATGTCGTAATATCATTATCAAAAGCCCGCTGCGCGCTCTGAAGTGACATTTCCATGGTTCTTCTATCGAGAAAGTCCTGATTCACCAGACCCACATAAGCTTCCTTCCACGCCTGATAGTGAACTGCGGCTTTCCCCTTTATCTCGTCTTTTGTTTCTAACCGTTTGATGATCATCGAAGGCTCTCCATCATGCCCTTACTTCCCAATCTCTTTCTTATGCATCAAATGAATGCCAATGTTTGTCTACGACATACTGGAATTTTACTTCCTGGCAATTACAATCGGTTGATAGAATCCTGATTCCTCCGGGAATTTCCAAATCACCTGACTGCAACCACTGGATAAAAGCAGATTCGTTAATTCTTCTCTGCGGGTAGCCCGGTATTCACAAACAAACTT
>JAFUZM010000168.1 GCA_017476605.1 Clostridia bacterium | reverse complement strand
GGTTTTCGAAAGGATTAGCCAACAAAAAAGTTATAAAAACCGAATATTTGAGTTTTTATTCCCATTTCCGTTAACTTTTCAGTTAAATTGTAGATTCAAATAATCTGCGCAAAACGGTTCAAAAAATTAGCAGTTCTTCAACTTTGGTATCCTCTTTATAATGATTGCAACACCGACTGAGTGGAATCTCAGCGGAAAATAATAAGGAGGATACTGATATGAAGAAACTGTTTGCCTTGCTCATCGTGGCATTGATGATCATGAGTGCATTCGCAGCATTTGCTGAGGAAATTCAGCTCACCGATCAGGAAATGACCATTGAGCTCTGGGATATCGCAACCGAGGATCCCAAGAAGACCATTGAAGAGTCTGCGGTTAAGGCGTTCATGGCGGACTATCCGAATATCCACGTGAACATCACCCACATTGCCAACGATACGTACAAACAGCAGCTGGTCATCGCAATGGCCAACGACAGCTGCCCGAATGCGTACATTCACTGGACCGGCGGCCCCATGAATGAGTACTATCAGTCCGGCTTCTGCGATCCGATCGACGATCTGTTCGAGAAGTACAACAAGACGGATTATCTGGCCTCTGCACTGGCAATGTGCTCGGCCAATGACGGCAAGCTGATCGCTCTGCCCTATGGCGGACTTTCTGCAGCGGTTGTTTACTACAACAAGTCCATTTTCGAGGCCAACGGCATCGAAATTCCGACCACCATTGCTGAGCTTGAAGCTGCATGCGACAAGCTGCTTGCAGCCGGCAACACCCCGTTCTCCTGCGCAAATGGTTCCAAGTGGACAGGTTCTCTCTATTATATGTACCTGGTTGCCCGTTACGGCGGAGCCGAGGCTGTGGCCAAGGCATATGATCCGAATCTCGAAGGCGCCTTTACCGACGAGCCGTTCGTAAAAGCCGCTGCAAAGATTCAGGAGTGGGTACAGAAGGGATATTTCCCGGCAGGCGTAAACTCCATCGAAGCGGACCATGGCGCAGACCGCCAGCTGATCTACACGGAAGAGTGCGCAATGCTCGTGCAGCTGTCCTCTACCGCTGGTTCCATGAAGAACGATATGGGCGACTGGTATACCGAGAACATCGGCGCCTTTAAGTTCCCGATCGACGAAGAGTCCGCTGCGGCTGGCATTGACCAGACCATCGCTGTAGGATCTGCTGTCGGCAATGCCTTCTCCTTCAACACCAAGGGCGACGAGGAAATGCGCAAAGCACTGTTTGTCCTGCTTGACAAGTACTATGCAGCAGACGCCTACACCCTCCCGCTGGTTCAGCAGGTTGGCAAGGTTGCCTCGATCAACGGCATGCAGCAGTACATTGAGGATCCGGTCGTTATGGTATCCTGGGATACCTTCGCGGATGCCTCCAATGTCCAGCTCTTCTATGATCAGTATCTGCCGGCATCTGTCGCTGAGGTGCACAAGAACACCATGAGCGATCTCTTCGGACTCACCGCGACTCCGGAGGAGATCTGCCAGAAGCTGCAGGATGCATATCAGACCTATCTGGCCGAGAAATAATCATCGTCATGCGTGGGGCACCAGGAGGCAGCCCCATTTCTGTTTCGGGAAAGGAGAACCTGGCCAGCGGCTGAGGACTTTCCTGCAGGTTTCATGAGGAACCATGCCATCGGGAAATCTGTCACGAAAGCAGGTGCCGGATGGGAGGCATGGCGAATCATCAAACACGGATGGATTTCAAGAGGAGGTGTTTGCTTGACTGCATCAAGGGAGTTTTCCCGCCCGAAAAAGGGAACACTGGCCTATACGCGTGCCGTCAGCACCAGAAAGGCGGCCACCGTCTTCCTGCTTCCGGCGCTTTTATTGATTGCAATTTTCATCGTCTATCCGATCTTTGACACGTTTGTCATCAGCGGATATAAATGGAATGGCATCGCAAAGGAGCGAACATTTGTCGGCCTTGACAACTGGAACAAGCTCCTGCACGATTCGGACTTCTGGCATGCGTTCAGGAACAACCTGACCGTCATGGTCTTCTCTATTTTGCTTCAGCTGCCTATCGGCTTTTTACTGGCAACCTTTCTTGACGCCGGTGGCCGAAAGATGAATGTATTTAAAACCGTCTGGTTTTTCCCATACCTGATGTCCTCAACGGCCATTGCCTTCCTTTTCTCGTATGCACTGGCGACCAATGGCGGACTTATTTCCTCCTTTGCCTCGATGGTAACGGGGCAAAAGATCCGCATTGATCTTCTGGGACGTTCACCACATGCGCTGTTTACGGTCATCGGCGTCATGGCATGGCAGTTTACGCCGTTCTATATGGTGTATTTTATTGCCGGCTATGCCGGTATTGATACCTCTCTCTATGAGGCTTCCATTATCGACGGCTGCACACGGAGCATGTACATAAGGCACATTGCCCTGCCGCTGCTGAGACCTACCATTAAGGCAGGCATGACCATGTCACTGATTGGATCACTCAAATACTTTGACCTGATCTGGAACCTGACCAAGGGCGGACCGGGAGTGACGACGGAGCTCATGGCAACATACATGTATAAACAATCCTTCAGCAACTTTAATATGGGCTACGGCTCATGCGTGGCTGCGGGCATGTTTATCCTGATTACACTTATTGCGCTGTTCTTCCAGCGGGTAACCAATTTGAGGAGGGATGATGCATGAGTGATACGTATTCAAGAGCAAAGACGAAAACCAAGATTTCATGGATCATTGCGTTTTTCTTTGCCATTGTCTGGCTGCTGGTTGCCTTGATTCCGTTCGTCTTCATGATTCTGAACAGTCTGAGAGGGCAGGGCGACATGCTTCAGCATGGCGTCTTCACGCTGCCCAATCCGTGGATTCTGTCCAATTACCCGGCTGTCATTGAAAAGGGATTTTTCGGATACTTTATGCGGAGCGTCATCGTTGTAGGCGTATCGCTTACACTGCTGCTTCTTGTGACCGCCTTTGCGTCCTATCCGCTGTCCCGGATGCATTTTAAGATGCGTCTGCCGATCAAGGCCTTTATCATTGCCATGATGTCCGTCCCCATGCACGTGACGTTGATCCCGATCTTTAAGATGGCCAAGGCCAGTCATCTGTATGATACGATCTGGGCGCTTATCGGTCCGTATGTGGCGTTTGCGCTGCCGCTGTCTGTATTTATACTGACCAGCTTTATGGATCAGACGATTCCGGTGGACATTGAGGAAGCGGCGGAAATTGATGGATGCAACCGCTACAATCTGTTCTTCAGAATCATCCTTCCGATTTCCGTTCCGGGTCTTTCGACACTGGCGATTTACAACGGTGTCAGCATGTGGAATGAATTCTCATTTGCCAACACACTGACGCTGTCCGTATCCGCCAAGACACTGCCGCTGGCGCTCTCCCAGTTCAAGGGAGAAAACTCCGTCAACACCCCACTGATTCTGACGGTTTTGACGCTGTCCGTTCTGCCGATGATCATTCTTTTCCTGATCTTCCAGGAAAAGCTGATTAAAGGTATGATGGCCGGCGCGGTGAAGGGATAACGAAAAACTGCTGCCATTGGCAGCAGTTTTTTGATTATCAGAAAGCGCACGATGCGCGAGCATTATGAAATGATCTCGGATTTCAGCAGGGTGTGGGTATGATCAAGGTCATTGATATTGACCCGTCCATGCAGGGATTCGACCTCTCCTACCTGGTTATCATAGGGATCATAGCGCATGAAGGCGTTCGCGGGCTCAAATGCCTGCTGGAAAGCGGAGGCAAAGGGCAGACGCCAGGGATCCAGATGACCAAAATAGAAATCATGCCGGGGCAGATCTCCCGCCCGATAGGCGGAGCCTCCGAATGAGCAGTCGGCAAAGCGCCATCCATATGGAGCAATGTAGAACTGTGCCCAGTCGTGCATGCCGGAATCAAGGGGAGAGGTATAGAGGCCGGACTGCCATCTGGCCGGGATGCCGGCGATGCGGCACATGGTGATAAAGGTCAGAGCCTGGACGCCGCAGTCCCCACGCATGTTGGAAGCAAAGTATCCGGGAATATCCGGGATGGAGCGGTAGCTTGGCATGAAGCGATAGGTGCACTGCCTGGTGATGAAGTCGTAGATGCGCCGGGCACGGCGAAGCGGATGGACTTCCTCCCCGATGATTTCTCTTGTCAGTGCCTTCAGGTAAGGCGTGAAGCGGATGTGAGGTTCAAGCTCAGCAAGATCCTCTGGGGAAACATCCGCCGAAGGAAGAGCACCGGTGACCATCCGCTGATCCATCTTTACATAGGGCATTTCCGTATCCCAGGCAAGAGCGGTGGAGATGGTCATTCCGGGTTCATAGGGGAGCTCAAAATAGACCGTGGGCTGCTTTACATGGGCATCCGCAATCTGGACCGGGTCATGTGAGGTGGAAAGGAGGTGCCAGGAAACAATGGGAGCATGAGCAACAGGAAGAGGCAGCCAGACCCGAAGGGGTTCACCGGGCGTTAAACTGTTGCTGTTAATTGTAATGGATTCCCGAAGCTCGGAATGGACGCGGACATTTCCATTTTCCTGAATGGTCTTGATGATGGAATTGAGGGAATCAGCCTGGGCCTGGCGACTGTGAACGGTTGCCAGTTCTTTTTCCCGCGCGGCAAACTCAGGCCGCGTTTTGAGCAAATTGCTGACGCAGTTGTTTCTATAGCGCACCTCGCCTTCAATAAAGCGCCAGTCAAGGGTGCGCTCATCCGTGAGCTGCTGCCATTCGGCATCGCTCAGGTCCGGGATGTGTGTCCGGGCTTTTTGGAGCGCTTCAGCGCGGGTCAGGCGGTAGGCATTGACAACATCCTCTGCGGCGATGGAGGCATAGAGAAGGCGCTCCCGCAGAAGATCCGGTACCAGGGACTTTTCAAGGTTTACCTGAATCAGCCGGTTCATTTCTGTGAACCGTCCCGAGTCATAGAGCATCTGAATATCCGTCGGGAGAGGATAGGAGAGATAGGAAAGATCAATGTTCATTTGTGACCTCCAATGTGCCGGGAACCATCCGGCAGTATAAAAAAGGAACCGGCCTGCTGCCGGTTCCGGGATGGATACGTTTTATTACAGAATGGACCGGACGTACTCGATGATTGCCTCATCCTTTGCATTGGCAAAGAACAGATCCTTGAAGTGTTCGCCGGCAATGGCGCCACGAACGAGTTCGGGATCAATTCCCTTGAGGCAGGTGATGAGGTCCTTCAGGTTATTGGCACGGACCTGATCCAGGATCTTCTTGTTGCGCTGCTCGGGAACAACACGCTCCGGCGGATAGCCATTGCCGCTGCCAAAGCCGAAGAGCTTTTCAAAGGTATACTCGAGATTGAGCTCAGCACCCCAGCCAAAGCCTTTGGCAAAGGGGAAGGCAACTGCGTTGCCGTCGTTGATCTGGGCAAACATGAATCCATCTGATGGATCGACAACGTGGCCGCAGATGACGCCGGGGAAGCTGTTGAGTGCCAGCATGGCGCCCTCGCCGGTGCCGCAGCCGGTTACGACATAGTCGGCTGCACCGGAGTTTAACAGGATAGCGGCAAGAATGCCGTTCTGGACATAGGTCAGCTGTGCCTTGTCCTCAGCGGAATACATGCCATAGTTGTCAACAACATGACCCATGGGTTCTACGACCTTTTTGAGCGCCTTTTCGATCAGGGCATTCTTTGCTGCCTGACTGTTTTCATTGATTAATGCGATACGCATGATGTCACCTCTTTGTAAATATTCGGTAAATGTAAAATACCGCCAAACCCACGTTCTGTCAAGAGGGTACTGTGATTATTTATCCGGCAGTGGCAACTTTTTGATGACCTTAATGAGGATGGTCCCTGCCACATAGCAGGAGATGGCTTCGCCGATGGCGACAAACAGACAGCAGAGGAGAAGCGGGACAGCCGGGGCATAGCAGAAATGGACGACGGCACCGACAATGATGCCGTTGAAGAGGACGGGCATGGAAGAGGCCAGCCAGTATTTTGCACGCAGATGATAAGTGCAAAGTGCAGCAAGGAATGTTGCCAGTGTGCCAAAGATGATATCCGGAAGCATGGCACCGCCAAAGATGTTGGCCAGCAGGCAGCCGAGGGTGACCCCCGGGATGGCCTCGGGGAACAGAATGGGAAGGAGAGTCAGCGCTTCAGAGAGGCGAACCTGGATTTCTCCATAGGAGATCGGGGCAAGAAGCAGTGTGAGGACAGTGTAAATGGCAGCAATGATGGCTGCACGGGTAAGCGCTTTGGGTGAAAACTTGGATGGCATAAAAAAACAGCACTCCTTTTTTAAGATCAACCCAAAACATTTGGGACATTCTCTGGCAGAAGTGCAACAGAAAAAGACGACAATATGCCGCCTGTGGGATAATGCATATCCCGGCCCATAGTTTTGTTTAAGGACTGGATGGTTTCGAACAGTCCGACAGGTTGTCAGGCGGGATTATAACAAAACCGAAGGTGAAAATCAATCCTCATTTTACATCCTTTCCATTTCCAAAAGCATTCCTTCTCACATTGGAAAGAGCCGCAAAATCAGAGATCCCGACAAAGCAGCTGGACGCAAAACAGTCAAAGTGGTAAAGCTTGACTTCTTGGGAGTGAAGGATTACACTGAAGACAACTTAGAAGGCATCAATCTGTATGAATGATTTTTGGAAAGAGATGATGGGATATGGGAAAGCTGGATACCAGAACAAAAGAGTATATGAGGGACCGAACTCGTTTTGCAGCCATGTTCAACTTTCTGATTTACGATGGACAACCGGTGATTGATCCTGAGAAACTTTTCCCACTTGACTCCACCGAAGCTGCAATTCTAGACAGCAATGGAGTAGAAATTCCTGTGCAGAAAATAAGAGATTCTCTGGAGGCATGGGAAATACTGGAGGATAATCAGGCAGTATATGTGTTGCTCGGCGAAGAGTTTCAGTCTGCAGTTCACTATGCCGGACCAGTGAAGGATATGGTGTACGACAGTGTGAACTATGTTGACCAGGTGAACCAGTTAAAGCGGAAATATCGGAAAAAGAGCGACGAGGCTGAGGTGGAGTTTGACTCAGATGGTGTAAAAATTCGACTGACGCGTGCGGAGTTTCTCTCTGGATTACGAAAGGGAGACAAGCTGAAGCCTGTCATTACGTTGATGATTTATCTGGGAACAGAGAAATGGGACGGACCGAGGTCGCTTCATGAAATGCTTCATTTTCCAGATGAGCGGCTGAAAGCTTTCGTGCCGGATTACAAGCTGAATCTGATTGTGCCCAGAGAATTGAAAGAGGACGATTTTGCAAAGCTTGGTCCTGATCTTGGCTTCCTATTGAAGGTCCTGAACCACGGAAAATCAGGTATGGTTGAGCTGCTGGCAGATTCTCAATATCAAAGCGTAGATGGGGAAACGGCGCTTCTGGCAAACGACATAGCCAGTCTTGGCTTAGATATTGTTCTCAATGAAGGAGGTAAAGCGAATATGTGTAAAGCTATGGAAGATCATGATAAAAAGAAAGAAGTTCAGGGATGTATTAGGGGCTTTCGTCTGGTGTTTGGAGACAATACGAGCGAAATTATAAAGCTTGTTTCTAAGGAGTTTCAGGTTACGCCGGAGTATGTCATAAACATTATGAATACTATGCCCTATGCTGGTGCAGCAGCACAGGCATAAAATGTTCAATGTGTGCTCTTCTGTCCCCAAATTCTCACCATGAAGTGGTGTTGGATTGGAGAGCCCCTGTTGCTAAACACTCAGGATATATCAAGGTCATATGGAAGATTCCTCGCGGAATACAACAGGGGCTGAGATATCACGGAAGTGTTTTACGATGGTATCCCAAGATGAACTGGATGAATGAGGAAAAGATGACTATATGCAAAGCTATGGAAGATCATAATAAAAAGCTTATGGTTCAAGGCTATATTAAGGCTTTTAAAAAAGTATTCGGGAACAATGCGAGTGATATTATAAAGGCTGTTTCTGAGGAGTTTCAGGTTACGCCGGAGTATGTCATAAACATAATGAATGCTATGTCCAATGAGGACATCAAGAAGGAATGAGAAGGGAGCTGCATGCTCCCTTTTTATATTGGAATTCGTCCGGTGCAAACCACAAAGAAGGCACACTGTGTGATTTCTATTCTGGTAGAGGATGCCATCAGATCGGGGCTCTGTCAGGTGCATGGTATCGACATGTTTTTCACTTGGGAGCTGGATGCAGCGGTCGCTGAAACGAGCAGGAGCGGATTTATGATTTCCTCAGCAACAGGAGGGAAAGGATGAGGATCAGCGGGAAAATGCTGCCGGTAAGCAGACCGAGCTGCAGGTTGTCTCCCAGATGCTGGGTGACGTTTCCGACGAGAGAGGGGCCAAAGGCACCGCCCAGATCGCCAGCCATGGCCAGCATGGCAAACAGTGCTGTTCCGCCCTGAGGAAGCCGGGGAGAGATGATGCTGATGGTCCCTGGCCACATGATGCCGACGGAGAAACCGCAAAGGATGCAGCCAATGAGGCTCAAAATGGGATTTGTTGAAAGGCTTGCCAGGAGATAGCAGCAGAGGCAGAGAACACCTGAGCCCAGCATAAAGTGGATGAGGTTCATCCTGCTTCCATATTTTCCGTAAATTGTCCGGGAAATCCCCATGGTCACAGCAAACAGACAGGGACCCATCAGATCGCCAATGGTCTTCGAAAAGCCCAACGCAGCCTCCGCAAATGCGGAAGCCCATTGAGCCATGGAGAGCTCGGAGGCGCCGGCACAGACCATGAGAAGGATGGCGATCCAGAAAATGGACTTCTTTCCGAGATCAGAAAGCGTCATTCCCTCTCCTTCCTCGGTCAGGCGCTCAATGGGGCAGGTGGCAAAATTATAGACGTTGAACAAAGGAACCAGAGACCAGAGAAGGGCTAGAATCTTCCAGTTCTGGATGCCAAACAGAGAGAAAAAGAGCGTGGAAAGAAGGATGACACCGACAGATCCCCAGCAGTAGAAGGAGTGCAAAAGGCTCATGACGGCATCCTTGTTTTCAAAGGGGCAGGCTTCTACAATGGGACTGCCCATGACCTCAATGAGGCCGCTGCCAACGGCGTAGAGGACGACACAGATCATGATTCCGATAAAGGGATCCGGGCACAGATCCGGTATAACAGCCAGACCGGCAAGGCCGAGTCCGGAGGTGATTCCTGAAACAATGACGCTTCTCCGGTGTCCGATCCGATCTACGTAGCGGGCGCAGAAGATGTCGATGAGCAGCTGAGTCAGAAAGAAGGCGGAGGGGATCAGGGCAATCTTGCCAAGAGAAATGTGATAGTTTGTGCGAAAGGTCAAAAAGAGCAGTGGGGCAAAGTTTGCTGCAATGGCCTGAGAGATAAAGCCGAGATAACAGGCGATCAGGGTTTTGCGATAGTTCTTTTGCATGGTGGTCTTTCCTTTGTGAGTGATGTAAATGAAGTATATACCAGGATATGAAAAAGACCATGGACGAAATCCCAAATTTTCTGTACAATATCCCAAAATGCGATCAGACCATGGGGAGGAAGATCGCACGGTGGATTCATGAAAAATGAATATGTGAAATACGTCATAGGTCGACATTGTTCTCAAGAATGCCTTTTGTAGCGGGCTTTTTACAGATCAGAAACGATCTCGTCTGGAATCAGTTCTATGCAGGATTACTCAAAATCTCTCTCACATCATCATCTGAGATTACGCTTCCCTCAAAACCCAGTGTATCTCTGAATGTGGAACGAATATCATGACAAGAGTATCTGGT
>JAFUZM010000167.1 GCA_017476605.1 Clostridia bacterium | reverse complement strand
TCTATGGTCTTTGTCGGTAACATTAACCAGAGCGTGGATGTTTTGCTGAAAACCAGCAGCCTGTTCGATCCCTTTCCACCGGAAATGGGGACGGATACTGCTTTCCTGGACCGTATGCATTGCTATATCCCCGGATGGGAGATTCCGAAGTTCCGTCCGGAGCATTTCACCAATGACTGGGGCTTTATTACAGACTATCTGGCGGAGTTCCTGCGCGAACTGCGCAAAGAACAGTATGGCGACGCACTGGATCAATACTTTCATCTGGGCCGGAACCTGAATCAGCGCGATACCATCGCCGTGCGTCGCATGGTTGGTGGATTTGTGAAGCTTCTCTACCCGGATGGCGTGTATACGAAAGAAGAGCTGGAAGAAATTCTGGTGCTGGCCCTGGAACTGCGTCGCCGGGTGAAGGAACAGCTGAAGAAGCTGGGTGGCATGGAGTTCTATGATGTGAACTTCAGTTACATCGACAATGAGACCTTTGAGGAACGCTTCGTTTCTGTGCCGGAACAGGGAGGCGGCAAGTTGATCCCGGATGGCGTGTGCAACCCTGGCAACGTGTATACGATTTCCCACGGCAAGAGCGGCATGATTGGCGTTTTCCGGCTCGAGAGCCAGATGCTGCCTGGCAACGGAAAATTTGAGCGTACCGGTCTTTCCAGCGATCAGAAAGCCAAAGAAGCTACAAATACAGCCTTCAACTATCTGAAGGCCAACAGCAACCATATCAGCGGCACCATCAGCACCACGACCAAGGATTACATCATCGGTTATCAGGACCTGCAGGGGATCGGCATGACAAACCAGCTGGCACTGCCTACGCTGATTGCGCTATGCTCCATTGCCCTGAATAAGCCGACTCTCAGTAATCTGGCAGTGCTGGGCGAGATCAGCATCAGTGGAACAATTCTGAAAGTCAATGAACTGGCAAACGCTCTTCAGGTGTGCTTGGATAGCGGTGCAAAGAAAGTGCTGCTGCCCATCACAAGTGCCGGAGATCTGGCAACGGTACCTGCGGAACTGATCGGATGTTTCAATATCATTTTCTACCAGAGCGCAGAAGACGCGGTGTTCAAGGCGCTTGGAGTCGAATGAAAAACAAGATATGAAATGATGGAGGGTTCGAACATGAGTAACACAAATCAGTTTGACTGGGTTGATTTTTACAAGGAGCTGGCTCCAAAGCTTCTCCAGTATAAATCTGACCGCAAAGAGCTCGTGGAGAAAGTCAGGCAGATCTATGAGGTTACCGGTTTTAAAATGCCCACGATGGAGAAAGACAATCAGATCGTGGATATGGATCCCTTTACGGTTTTCGGGCTGTTTAATAAAAAGCTGACAGATGCTAACCGGATCACAATCCTCAATGCGGTTGCGGATCTGTTCAGTGTTTCCTCACCCGTACCGCATTCTTTTGACAGTCTGCCTGTGCTCAATCCGCAGAATGCAACCTTCTATCCCTTTATCACAGAACGGCAGGATACAGATATTGATGAACTGTGGGAACTGTTCGATGCAGCACTGGTTTATGCTGGAAATCCCATAGCGGAAAACCGGGCGCGTGTTGCGAAGCACTTTGATGTGGCCGTGAACATCAGGTACAACGGAAACAGCAAGATAACCATGGGCTTGTACTGGATTGCACCGGATGCGTTCCTTAACCTGGATCAGCGCAATACTTGGTATATCTATGAATCAGGGAAAATCCCATCTGAACTTGTGAAAACGCTGCCTTCCGTTGAACCGAAGATTCCTGCAGAAAAGTATTTTGACATTGTTGAAAAACTGCGTATATACCTGCAGAGCGATGCCTGCAGCCTAAAGGACTTCAAAGAACTCAGCTTTGAAGCATGGCGGTACTCCGAAGAGGTGAATAAACAGAAGGCTCTGAAAGAAAAGTCTCAGCAGGAGGTCAAAGGCGCTGCCGTTGCAGATGAGGATGTGAAGACGGTTCATTACTGGTTGTATTCACCGGGTGAATACGCACATCTGTGGGATGAATGCTATAAAAGCGGGTTCATGGCCATTGGCTGGGATGAGATCGGCGATCTGAGACAATATGCCTCTAAAACAGAAATGAAAGAGGCTATGAAAGAGCATATTGATCCAGGCAGGCCATACACGATGGCGGCTCATGCGACATGGCAATTTGCCAATGAAATCAATCCTGGCGATGTTGTGTTTGCGAAAAAAGGCCGAGGGACCATCATTGGTCGAGGAATTGTTCAATCCGATTATGAATTTGACGATTCCCGTGCAGAAGATAAAAATGTGCGGAAAGTGAACTGGACGCATAAAGGCGAATGGTCTCATCCTGGTAAAGCTGCGATGAAGACGCTGACAGACATCACGCAATATACCGATTATGTGGCTGAGCTATGCGCTATGTTTGAAAGCGATGTAGAAGAAGACTTAGAAAAGCAGGTAACAGAGCTTAAACCGTATACGAAAGAAAAATTCCTGGAAGAAGTCTATATGGATGAAGATAGCTATGATACGTTGGTTGAGCTTGTCAAGAGCAAGAAAAACGTCATTCTTCAAGGAGCACCAGGAGTCGGGAAAACTTATGCAGCGAAGAGACTCGCTTATTCCATGATGGGTGTCAAAGATCCGGATCGTGTCATGATGATCCAATTCCATCAGAGCTATTCCTATGAAGACTTTATCATGGGTTTCCGGCCTTCTGAGCAGGGATTTGAGTTAAAGCGGGGCGCGTTTTATAACTTCTGTAAAGAAGCAGAGATTGATAGCGATAACGAATATTTCTTCATCATTGACGAGATCAATCGCGGAAACCTCAGTAAGATTTTCGGCGAACTCTTTATGCTGATTGAGGCGGACAAGCGTGGAATCGAGCTGCAGCTTCTGTATTCTGATGAGAAGTTTTCAATCCCCGAAAATGTCTACATCATCGGCATGATGAATACAGCAGATCGCAGCCTGGCGATGATGGATTATGCGTTGCGTAGAAGGTTTGGTTTCTTCGACATCAAACCGGGCTTTGATGCAGATCAGTTTCGCGCTTATCGTATGGGGCTTGACAGTGAGAAATTTGACAGGCTGATTGCCTGTGTGGAGAGCCTGAACAGCGCGATTGCTGCGGATGAATCCCTCGGTGAAGGCTTCTGCATCGGTCACAGCTATTTCTGTAATCTCAAAGAAGTGACGAATCGTGCGTTAAACAGCATTGTGGAATTTGAGCTTATTCCACTGCTGAAGGAATACTGGTTTGATGAGCCGATCAAGGTCAAGGACTGGATCAGCAATTTGAGGAGCGCAATTAAGTGATACCGATTCAGAATGTTTATTACATGCTTGCCTATGCCTTTCAGGTGCTGAATGAGCAAGGCTACAAAGACGTTGCCACAGAGCAATTTGGCAACGTTGCGGAGCTATGCGCAGCTATTCTGGTAAAAGGCACAGCTGTTCAACTGAAGCGAGGCTTGAATCGTGAGTACATTGAGCAGAGTGACTCGCTCTCCACGCCCAGAGGCAAACTGGAAATATCGGAATCGCTGAAAACCCGAAGCGTCCAGCGAAAACAGCTGGTTTGCACGTATGACGATTTTTCGGTGAATTGCTATATGAACCGGATTATCAAAACAACCATGACATTGCTGCAACGCGCGGACATCTCGAACAATCGAAAAAAAGATCTGCGAAAAATCCTGGTGTTCTTCAGGGATGTTGAACCGATGGATGCTCATACGATCAATTGGAATATTGAGTACAATCGGAGCAATCAGACGTATCGGATGCTGATTTCGATCTGCTATCTGGTTGTAAAAGGACTTCTTCAGACACAATCAGATGGAACAACCCGGTTAATGGATTTCCTGGATGAACAGCGCATGTGTCGCTTGTATGAAAAATTTATCCTGGAATACTTCAGGAAGGAACATCCGGAGATTTCTGCAAACGCAGCCCAGATCCCGTGGCAGTTGGATGATGGGTTCAGCGATATGCTTCCTATCCTGCAAACGGACATTATGCTGACACAGAAAGAAAAAGTGCTTATCATTGATGCCAAGTACTATACGCATACAACGCAGGAACGTTTCGATGTCCATACCGTTCATTCCGGAAACCTGTACCAGATATTCACCTATGTCAAGAATAAGGAGGCGGAGCTTGCCGGGAAGCCTCATGAAGTTTCAGGAATGCTTTTGTATGCGAAGACGGATGAAGCGATTGTGCCTAATCACGAATATCGTATGAGCGGCAATACTATCGCGGTTAAAACGTTGGATCTGGCTTGTGACTTTACGAAGATCCGTCAACAGTTAGATGCCATTGCAGATCGGTTTTTCGGAAATCAGGCCGTTTGAGAGAAGGTGCTATGGTAATGGCTGAAAAGTATAAAGCCATTACCGTCCGTAGGCGCACTTGATTTAAGGATGCTTTCATGGGAACGTAAAAGCGGTGGAGATTAGATTGGAACACTGTCATCAGCGTTGGCCTTCTCGGTTGCTCGGTTGCCAGTAAAGTCCGGGTAAAAGGGACCAAAGAAATGCCGGATGACATGCACAGGTGGGAAATCAATATGGCAGATGGCATCAATGCTGGCGGATACATCTGCAGTAACATACGCTCAGAAATAGAATTTGCGAAAGCAACCGGAAAAGAAGTACGATATCCGGAGCAGCGATACGCATTATCCCAGGGGAAGTGGTGAAAGATATGGCGACTGCGAAGAAGAGTGAAACCCTGAACGCTTTCAAGGTGGCGTATAAGGTTGTACGCGAGAACTCAAAAGAGATCTATAAGGCTTTCGGGTTTAAACATCTT
>JAFUZM010000166.1 GCA_017476605.1 Clostridia bacterium | reverse complement strand
TGCAGAGACGAATAAAGCAACCAGGCATGAGATGGCTTCCGTCAAAAGCGAATGGCATACTCATCTTGCGTGCTAAGTTATTAAGCGGGCTAGGGGATTCAGAAGTGGCTTCCATAGTATCAAAGAATTACCGAAAGAAGCAAAAAGTCAGGAAAAAGAAGAATGCACCGGGCTAAGGTATGACTATTTAATTGCAAATTCTACATTTTTTCGGTACACCCATATTGTTTCGGGTTCTGCCCGGTATTTCCACTAAAGAAACAGGTAAAAGAGCATAGTATGCCCTACCCATTCAATCCCGAGAATTATAGCACAAATGGCGTCACATCTCCATAAGTCTCTTTCTATTTCTCTTCCTAATGATTGAAAATTGGGGCAGTTCTAACAAAAACGTTTTCGTTTTCGCCTTGGACTCAGCAGCACTGCCCTCCGGGTTTCAAATTGAAAAAAGCGATTTCCACCTGGAAATTGCCATTCGGAGTCCGTTCTCTTTTTGGCATTTCCCCTGTAAGTCCATTGCATGTCCCCAAAATTGTTTCAAAATTGTAACAATTTGCCTGAATGGCGTAACGAAAATCATCTGCCCTTTTGGAACGGATTACTGCGCAAATAACAGACAGTTTGTGTATTATAAACCAAAAGTCGGTTTCCACAACTGTCAACAATTCCTTGCCAGAATCTCATATTCAAGTGACAAAACATATGGTTTTGATGGTAAAAACTTGGGTTTGCAGAAAACTGGGAGTAATGCATAAATTATTACTGAATATTTTATTAATCTTTCATATATTTATGAATTATTACATTTTCGTAATTGTTTCGTCACAATTTCGTGGCTTTCGTAGACAATTTTCATGCCCCGCCCATGCAAATGAGATCAAAAAAAGGCAGCCTCAGCTGCCTAATTGTCCGGGAATATATCCAATGGAATACCCCTTCCCGCGTATCGTTGTAATGTAGTTTCTGCCGAATTGCTCATTCATCTTCACCCGGATATGCCGGATATAAACATCGACCACCTTGTTGTCTGTATCAAATTCATATCCCCATACTCTGTCCTGGATCTGCTTCCGGGTCAGGATCTGTCCCTGATTCTGCATCAGGTACATCAGGATGTTGAACTCCCGATCCGAGAGCGAGAGTGATTCTCCTCTGACCTTGACATACCGCTTTTCCTGGTCCATCAGCATGTCCCGGTACGTCAGCCGCATCTCCTTTGCATGGATATGCTGAGCGATTTTCTCCTCAATCCGCTCCGCAACCTCCTCATACGTATGTTCGGATTCATGCATGACCTCAATTTGCGGTAACCGTACGCGGTCCGGGGTTTCCCTCCGCTGGTAGGCCAGTGTGGGGATAAAGGCAGGCAAATCTGCTCCATCTCTCGGAATCTTCGTATACTCAATAAAGAGCAGTGCATCCGAGCGATCAAACCGGTGAGGATAAATTTCAATCCGATTCGCCTGGATTCCTCTCTGCTCCATCATCTGACAGATCTCTTTTATTTGCATGTGTGGTTCACTCACCACGGTTACCTTGTAATTCATACCGAATCCTCTTCTCTATTTCTCTGCAACTCTCCTTACTATCCGTCTGACTTTTGGACATTTTCATTATAAACAGCAGAATGTTTTCTGTCAACTTTCTCAAAAACAATTCCAAAAATGCGAACGAAACCCGGTATATCCTCAACGAATCCCAATCTGCCAGGGCAGTCGTATTTGGATGACCGTTCTGCACATCGACATCTACAAATCGTCAACTTTGTGGTATTCCAATCCGCCTGACTTATTCTTCGATCCAGGCACACCAGGAACCTGTTATTTTGTGCATCAGACTATCGGTCTGTAATTAAAAAAGCAAGGGATCCCCTTGCTTTCACTCATTTCGTATAGGTGCTTCTTGTGGACCCTATCTTCCTGCAGATGCAGCACATTTTATTGCTTTCCTGCCCGTCCCGGGTTCTCCGCTCTACTCCGCTTCCTTCTCCCAGATTCCTGACAGATAGGAAATGGGCCAGGTTTTCCCGTCCACCACCAGCCGGTTTTCACTTTGCTCTATCGTCTTTAGCCGCCCTGAGATAACATGATATTCCCCGAATTCCCGTCCCTGTTCCGTCCTCGTTTCATCCGGGATAAAGACTTCCATCATGACCATTGGCTTTATGCCTGCCATGAGCTTTTCATACAATTGGTTCAGTGTCCGCCCGATGTCCTCCTCTTCCTCCTCGGAAAGATCCCGGTATGGGGCCAGCAGTATGCGACTTTCCGCAAGGGCGGCGTCATATACCTTGAGTGGCGCAAAGGGCATAAACTGCTTGGCGCGTTCCAGATTGGACATCGGGGGATGGCGCCTTGATTTGTGCGGCTCCATATCAAGATAGGCATCATACTTTCCCATCTGTTCCCTCCTGTCCGCCGGCACCATGTCCGCCAATGGTCATGTTCCGAACCCGTCCCGTTGCACCTTCCTCATAGTTCATGCCGCGTAGGATTGCATTCTTGCCGAACTTATCCTTGATCTCAAGCAGTGTTTTCTGGATTCTGGCTTCCTTCTCTTCCTTTTCCGCCTCAAGATTCAGTGCCAGGTCCGTGTCATTAAGAAAGCTCAGCTGATGCGCCGGTGCCTTTGCATCCTTCTTTTGAATCACATGGGTAAATACCAGATAGAGGCGACGAATCCGGATTCCAGGCGTAGCAATACTGTCAAAGATCGCACTCGTCGCCTCAAGGATCTTTCGGGACGAACTGGTATGGTACTGCATATTGCCTGCATCAAGTAAAGGCAGATGGCCATGGGTTGACTTTGGCAGTGTCCGCCCGTACCGATCCGTTTCAACCGGACCGGTAAAGTTCCCGAGGTCTACCGCTTCGCGGTCATAGCCAATGGTCACCTCGACACCGCTGCAGACCTGCCCGTTTCCCACCATCTCAAGCGTCAGCGCATCCGCCATCTCCCGGATGATGAGGCGGGCCTTCTCAGTGGAATAGGGCTCCGGCAATACCTGGCCTACGGAAATCGAATGATTCTCCGGACTGTACGCATGGATATCCGCAATAGTGCAGGGCTCCACACCCCACGCATGATCTATCATGAGCTCCGCGTCAATGCCGAATTCGCTGTACAGGATTTCATCCTCCCGGATGCTCCGTCTGGCCAGTTCCCCCATCGTCTCAATGCCGAACTTCTTCAG
>JAFUZM010000019.1 GCA_017476605.1 Clostridia bacterium | reverse complement strand
TCAAGATGGTATTTTTATGGATGAACTTCGGAATAAAACGGCAAAATGCCATTTTATTCCGAAGTTCGCAGTTTTTGGCGGATAGGAGACTGTGTGCAGTTTGTTTTGATGCTGACACGCACCACATTTTCCTTCAATGCGGGTGAGCACAATTGTAAGGACGATGAAGTACTGCTCCTTAAATATACAAAGAACATGTAGGACAGAGTTTTTATGGCCCTCTTGCAGGAGAGTGAAGTTACAGATATAATGAAATTGACCAGAAAGATGATGGGACACAAGCATGTTGATGCAGCCATTAAAACTTTTGAATGAATGCAAACAAAAGGGAAGCTTAGAGAGAAGCCATGTCCATTGCATAAGCAGTGGTTTGTCAAGAAGCAGGTATCTGACAAATTGGCCTGACGAATCAATGAATCCAAATGTACCTGCAGGGGAGGGAATAGCATGAAAGAACGGTTTTATGACGCGTTCAGAAACGTTTATGAAGTGACAAAGAAATCCTACGAAACAAACAGATGGATCCAGATTTTGCCAAATGGAGAAACCAGATACTGTATTCTGTGCTCAGGATATGGGATTCCGTTTAGAATGGTGATTCTGGATAATTACGAGGTTTCACAGCAGTTTCTTCGCATTTTGGAGCATGGTGATCTCACTTTTCGTGAGTTCTTTCTGAAGGAAGCAGAATGCTCGCTATGGCGTGACTGGATCGGTGCTTATATGGTTCCAAAGGCAGTGGCCAGCGAAGAGAATAAGGCGTCGTATCTGGAATATGCCAAAAAGCATCAGATCAAAGTTGGCGGGAAATATCCATATCCTATTGCCGAACAGCATATCCACAATCAGGCTTATACACAGGAACTCTCGGAAGCTGATTTGGAAACTGTCACTCTTGCTCTCGAAGGATTTGTTGCTGCACGTAACTCTGGAGCATCCATAGGGATGAGGAAGGATCTTAATAAGGTATCCAGGAGCAAAATGGGAAAAGAGGTTAAAATCTCTGGAAATCCGCAGGATGGGTTTACCTGGAAAAAATGTGTTATCAATAAAGAGGAAACGTATCAAAAAGAGGAATTCAAAGGAAGCAGCAATTTGCTGAGTAGTCTGGAAAAAATCAGGATGGTAGAAAAGCTGCCACCGGATGGAAGCGTTGATATCGGCGTATTTTGCCCTTATAAAGCATGTCAGTATGCATATGGCCCTTGTAAGTATCCCGGGATTTTAGGAATAAGGGATGATCAGGATGAGGATATTAGAAGTGTAACCATTTTGACCGACTGCAGACTGCAGGTGAAAGATGCCTGGGAGACCTTACTTGATCTGTTTTTGAAGAGAAATGCACGGCCTCAAAACATTCGCATCATTGCAGAGAGAAGACTTGTAAGAGCAATGTTTCTTCCTTTGATGGATAAACTCCAAATCGCGGAAGCGGAAAGTCCAATGTTTGTTTCGGATCATGGCATGCGTGAGGAGGGCCTCGACATCATTGAGAAGGAAGAAGTGAAGGCGGAAAATGAGGTGATGGGGAAGCTCTCGAAATCGCCCAAATCCTATGTCATAAGAGCGACCTTGGTGGGCAGCTACAAGGGAGAAAAAGTCATCCGGGAGCTTCAGATTGACCAGATGGATACGTTTGAAGATCTGCACCACTTAATACTGCGTTCAGTTCGCTTTGATAATGATCACGGCTTTGAGTTCACGGTCCCAACATGGGAGGAAAACGGTGGACGCATAGGCGATTTTCCGGAGGATGATTTTCTGTTGGATGACTCAACATCTGCATATGAGGTGCGTCTTGCCTCTGCCCATTTAAAGAAAGGGATGATCATCCCATATGTGTACGATTTTGGTGACTGTTGGAGATTTCAGCTTAAGGTAACGAATGTTCTGGACGAAGAAACCAGGAGACCGAAGATACTTTCAGAAATCGGGAAGGCACCGAAACAGTATGATTGGTGATTCCATCTATGATATGATTCAAGGAACCGGGGACAATGGAGCCGAGGAGTCGTTGCACATTGGTTGTCTACACAATGCAGCGGGGAAATGGCATGCATGAGGACAAGTGATGTATATGTTTTCCGCGAAAGGTTCATGATTGGAAATCTTCATAGACAAAGATGAATGAAAAAAAGTGCGAGCTGGTATTGCAGTTTTTGCGCTTATAAGATAGAATGAAAGAGGCCGAGTCAGTGTGCTGACCGGACTAAAAACACTTCTGCAGTGATGCAGATCGACAAAAGACAGGAGGATGGAAAAATGGATAAGTGGGAGTGCCCCTGCGGCTATGTGTATGATCCTGAGCTGGGCGATCCGGACAACGGTGTCGCGCCCGGAACTGCCTGGGAAGATGTTCCTGAGGATTGGGTTTGCCCAACCTGCGGACTTGGTAAGGATGCATTTACCAAAGTAGAGTAATTGGAAACCAAAAAGCACGCTCATAATGAGCGTGCTTTTTATCTGAAAGAATGATTATGCTGTCAAAAGACGGACACGTTTCATACCTTCAATGGAGGAAATTTTTTCGATAATGGAATCGCCGGCATTGTCAGGCAGCGTGTCAAGGTCAAGAACAGATACGGCCATGTTGCCGCGGGAGCGATTGACCAGGTCGGAGATGTTGAGACCAAAGGCGGATACGGCAGAGGTGATGGAACTCAGCACGTTGGGGATGTTGCTGTGGATGCAAACCAGACGCGGCTTGGAAATCGGAGCAAGATCCACATTCGGCAGGTTGACACTGTTGCGAATGATGCCGGACTCAAGATAATCGCGGGTCTGGGCAGCAGCCATAACAGCACAGTTTTCCTCACTCTCCGGAGTGGAGGCACCAAGGTGGGGGATGCAGATGACGCCTTCAGTAGAAAGAAGCGTATCGCTGCCAAAGTCGGTGACATAGCATGCAACGCGTTCATCACCCAGTGCGTTGATGAGCGCAGCCTCGTCTACCAGACCGCCGCGGGCAAAGTTCATGATGCGAACGCCCTTTTTGCACAGAGAAAGTGCACGGGTTCCGATCATGCCTTTGGTCTTGTCATTGAGCGGAACATGGATGGTCAGGAAATCACTCTCGGAAAACAGGGCATCCAGTGAATTTTCGCGACGGACACTGCGGGAGAGCTTCCAGGCATGGTCAACGGAGATCATTGGGTCATAGCCAATGACGTTCATACCGAGGGCAACAGCCGCATTTGAAACGAGTACGCCGATGGCACCAAGGCCAATGACACCCAGGGTCTTGCCGCGAAGCTCAGGGCCGACAAACTGGCTCTTGCCTTTTTCAACGGTCTTTTCAAGGGCATCTCCAAGACCCTTCTGTGTTTTCTCCCATTCAATTCCGCCGATGATGTTGCGGCAGGAAAGGAGCATGGCGGCAATGACCATCTCACAGACGGCATTGGCGTTTGCACCCGGGGTGTTGAATACGCAGATTCCCTTTTCACTGCAGGCATCAATCGGAATGTTGTTGGTGCCGGCACCGGCACGTGCAATACACTGGACGGATGCCGGGATTTCCATGTCGTGCATGGAAGCGGAGCGGACCAGAATGGCATCCGGGTTTTCGACATTTGTGTCTACGCGATAGTGATCGGTAAGCTGCGAGTAAATGGCTGACGAAATTGCATTGAGCTTTTGAATGTTGTAATTCATGACGTTATCTCCATTTTCGGCATCAGGCGTTTGCCAGTTCAAATTCCTTCATGAAGTCAATGAGGGCCTTAACGCCTTCGATCGGCATGGCATTGTAGATGCTGGCACGCATGCCGCCTACGATGCGGTGTCCCTTTACGTTGACGAGACCACGGGTGCCGGCTTCCTTGCAGAACTTGGCATCCAGATCCGGATCGCCAGTGACGAAAGTGACGTTCATGCGGCTGCGATCACGAGGAACAGCAGTTCCCTTGAAGAGCTTGCTGTTGTCGATGAAATCGTAGAGAAGATTTGCCTTTTCGATATTGACTTTTTCGAGCCCGGCAACGCCGCCCTGCGCCTTGATCCACTTGAAGACAAGCCCGGCAACGTAGATGCCGAAGCAGTTTGGCGTATTGAGCATGCTGTCCTTATCGGCCATCTCCTTGAAGTTCATAACCTTGGGCGTGATATCCACGGCATTTCCGAGGAGATCTTCGCGGACGATAACAATGACAACGCCTGCAGGCGCGACGTTCTTCTGTGCGCCGGCATAGATGAGGCCAAACTTTGAGACGTCATAGGTTTCACTCAGAATGTTGGAGGACATGTCGGCGACGAGAGGCACATTGCCGGTGTCCGGAAGTTTGGACCAGCGGGTTCCGTAGATGGTATTGTTTGTTGTGATGTGGACATAGCTGGCATTTCCGCTGAGCGTATACTCCGGAATATGAGTGTAATTGTCCTCACGGGAAGAGCCGGCGACGACGACCTCACCGTATTTCTTTGCTTCCACCAGTGCGTTGTGGGCAAAGTTGCCGCTGTCAACGTATTCTGCCTTTCCGCCCTTCATAAGGTTCATGGCAACGGCTGCAAACATCGCCGTTGCACCGCCCTGAAGGAACAGAACCTTGTATCCCTCCGGAATGCCCATGACATCCTTGAAGTCCTCAACGGTCGTATTAAATATATCCAGATACATCTTTGAACGATGGCTCATCTCCATCACAGACATACCGGTCGTTCCGTAGGAGAGAAGATCACGCTGAACTTCTTCAAGAACCGGAAGAGGCAGCGTAGATGGGCCGGGGGCAAAATTGTAAACGCGTTCCATGGTTGTATCACCTCGATCATTAATAAGCCGATTTCGGAGCGTTCCGAAAGCGAACGTATGTATCTTAACACGAATAATAGAAAAAGGCAAGAAAATGAAAGAGAATGGTAAAATATATGCAAATAATCAGGGATATTTGGTGAAATGAGCTGAAAATTTGCAATAAGATGCCAAGTCTAAGTGATATTGGGAGCAGATGCAGGTTAACGGACAAATTGTATGGAATGCAGTTCCGGATTTCCGGAAAGGAAACAAAAGGAATCCAAAAAAGAAAGATTGTTGCTTGTAACAAAAGAGACAGACTGGTATAATCCTGCTAACAAGTAAATCTGTACATGGAATGGAGAAAAATATCGTGATAAGACGTATCCTGATCGCCCTTGCACTGATGATGCTGATCGTGACTGCAGCACTGGCGAGTGAACCGATAGAACTGGTTTTTGCTGCGCAGGAGGAGGGCACGGCAGCGTATCAATATGCGTTTGCACTCCAAATGGCGATGGAGGAAGGATTGCCTGCAGGCTCAGATATCCGGCTGACGGAGGATTCTCCCGGCGGAGTCGGCGCACCTGTGGTCATAAGCAGAGGAGATGCGGACCTGATCATGTCCAATTCAGCACCGGCCAAATGGTCCTATGAAGAAGGAATCCTGGGGAATGAGAAGACGGAAAACATCGCAGCGCTGGCCGGTGGACTGGGCCATGATTTTATCAACGTGATGTTTACCCAGAAGTTTGTGAGTGAGACGGGCATTTCTACGGTTGAAGAACTGGTGGAGCGACAGTATCCGGTACGGTTGATCATTAAAAAGGATGGGACACTGGGCGAACTCTCGGCAGAGCGTGTGTTTGAGGCGCTGGGTGTGACATTTGAGGATATTGTTTCCTGGGGCGGTGTTGTTGAAAAAACCTCCGGGGACAATATAAAGGAAGGCTTGCAGGACGATCTGTATGACATGACTGTGGATCATATCGGTGTGGGTCAGAGCAATACAACAGCCCTTTGTCTGACGCATGACATGCTGGATGTGCAGATGGGGGATGCGCTTCTTGCAAAACTTGTGGAAATGGGCTATGACTACATCACTGTCGAGCCATACACATGGAACGGACAGACGGAGGAAATCAAAACGGTAGGGTCCCAGCAGTGCATCCTTGTTAACCAGTCAATGGATGAGGAACTTGCCTATCTGATCACAAAGTCGGTTTGTGAGGAACGTGATCTTCTGGCGGCTCTTGTTCCGGCAATGGCAAATTTTGATCCCGAAAAGGCTGGAAACAGCGCAGTGACGGGTGTTCCGCTTCATCCTGGTGCTGCACGGTATTATCGGGAAATGGGATATATTGATTGAAAATGTCCATACAGAATCAGGACCTATCTGATGCGCAGATGGGTCCTGATTCTGTATGGGCATTTTTATATGGAGTGTCACTATGATGACGGTGAGCGGGGAGATAAGGCTTGCAGGTGCATGGAAGGAAAATGATGCGGATTCTTTTGATAAAACAGCAGAAAATAATGCGAAAATTAATATAAAAATTGCATTAGATTCCTGACTGCATTATAATGAGATCAAACAAATTTTCGCTAAAGGAGGAAACGGTATGTATATGTACCGGAAAGCTTCTGACTATTTAAAACAGTGGAAAGACAGTAAATACCGAAAGCCACTGCTGATCCAGGGCGCTCGGCAGGTTGGAAAGACCTATACCATTTTGGGGTTTGGACGAGAGTGCTATGAAAATGTCGCTTACTTCAATTTTGAAACCAATACGTCACTTGCTGCGACGTTTAATGAAAATATAAGCCCGTCCTATCTCTTACCTATTCTGGCACATATCAGTGGACAAACGATTACCAAAGGCCATACACTGATTGTTCTTGATGAAATACAGCTCTGTGAGCGTGCGGTTACTTCGTTAAAATACTTTTGTGAGGAAGCCCCGGAATATCATGTAATCGCTGCCGGAAGCCTGCTTGGCGTGGCAGTTCATCGTGAGAAATATGCGTTTCCTGTAGGGAAAGTAGATCGCTATACAATGTATTCCATGGACATGGAGGAATTCCTTCTGGGACTGGGAGAAAGGGAGCTCGTGGAACGAATTCATAGCAGCTATCTTGATCATCATCCACTGCCCCAGGCACTTCATGAAACTGCACTTAACCGTTACCGTCAATATCTTGCTGTGGGCGGTATGCCAGAGGCTGTATCTCATTTTGTAGATACGCAGGACTATATTCAGGTTCGCCATGTACTGGATACGATCCAAATGGATTATCTGGATGATATGAGTAAGTACCAGGAAAATGCGAACGAAATAAAAAAGACAAGACTGACCTATGGAACAATTGCTGTGCAGCTTTCCAAGAAAAACACTCGCTTTCAGTACAAAATCATCAAGACCGGTGCCAGAGCAGCAGAGTACGAAAATGCGATCGAATGGCTGATTTCTGCAGGCCTTCTGTTCCGAATTTACCGTGCTGAGCAGATTACGAAACCGCTTCAAAACTACAAGGACATTGATGACTTCAAGATCTATCTTTCTGATATGGGCCTTCTTGCTGCGCAGAAGGATATTCGGGCGGAAGATATCCTCTTTATGGAAGAGGAACTTACCGATTTTAAGGGTGGAATGACGGAAAACTATGTGTGCACGCAGCTAGTCAGAGCTGGATTCAGGCCGTATTTCTGGAAAAATGATAAAGGAACAAAGGAAGTTGCCTTTGTGATTCCTCTCAAAGGCAAACTGATTCCAGTAGAAGTGAAAAGCAGTGAGCACGTTTCAGCTCTCAGCCTGAATGAATATGTCGGATTATTTAAACCGCCATATTCCATTCGGATTTCTGAAAGGAACTTTGGTTTTGAGAACAATATCAAATCCGTGCCTCTCTATGCAGTTTTCTGTATTTGAACGAAATCACTTCGTGATAGTTCAGTAATGATAGCTCTGCTTGTAAAAGCTATTTTTTATATATTTCCACTTGTGCTTTGTTCCGTTTTAATGTAGAATTCTTTCGGGAATAAAAAAATTCCTGCGAAAAAGCTACCAACCACTCGCAGGAAAGGTTTGTATGAAACCTGAGATCATTATAGCACTTAGGTTTGAAACGCTCAAGTACAAATTTTTCTCTCTG
>JAFUZM010000165.1 GCA_017476605.1 Clostridia bacterium | reverse complement strand
TGCTTGAAAAGAGCATCAATCTTATCCAGCGTTAATGCCTTAAAGGTATCGTGCGCAACAGCCACAATGACACAGTCTACATCGCTGACCGAGTCAAGAGACTGCAGATGAACCCGGTATTCCCGCATCGCATCCTCTTCAGAGGCATAAGGATCCACAACAATGGGATCAATTCCGAATTCGTTCAGCCGGTCAATGATGTCCTCCACCTTGCTGTTTCTCGTATCCGGACAGTTCTCTTTAAAGGTGATCCCAAGGATCAGGACCTTTGCATCCCGCACCGTCTTCCCGGCGAGAATCATCTGCTTTATAGCCGCATCTGCGACAAACTGTCCCATTCCATCATTCACCTTGCGTCCAGCCAGAACAATCTGGCTGTGATACCCCAGCTTTTCGGCTTCGTAGGTGAAATAATAGGGATCGACGCCAATACAATGTCCGCCCACCAGTCCCGGACGGAAGCCAAGAGCATTCCATTTGGTATTCATACCGTCTACGACTTCATTCGTATCAATGCCCATGCGGTCAAAGACCATCGCCAGTTCATTCATGAAAGCGATATTGATGTCTCTCTGGCTGTTTTCAACCACCTTGATCGCCTCAGCCGTCTTGATGCTGGACACCGGATAGGTGCCAACCTCAATGACGAGGTCATAGACATTCTTGATTTCCTCAAGGGATTCTGCATCCATGCCCGATACGATCTTGCGAATATTTTCAAGCCGGTGCACCTTGTCCCCCGGATTAATCCGTTCGGGACTATAGCCGACCTTGAAGTCCACCCCGCAGGTCAGCCCGGATTCCTTCTCCATGATGGGAACGCAGACATCCTCTGTGACGCCAGGATAGACCGTCGATTCGAAAACAACAATGGAGCCTTTTCCCAAATGCCGTCCAACAATCTGACTGGCGCCGACTACCGGCGTAAGGTCCGGGGTTTTATCCTGATTGACCGGAGTCGGCACTGCGACGATAAAGAATTTTGCCCGTTCCAGTTCCCGCTCATCCGCTGTGAAGTGAACGGTTGTCGCAGCAATCGCCTCATTCCCAACCTCACAGGTCGGATCAACTCCGTTTTTATAGCTTTCAATCTTCTGTTCATTGAGGTCAAACCCGATTACGTTCACCTTTTTGGCAAAAGCGACGGCAATCGGCATTCCGACATAGCCCAGTCCCACCAGGGCCAGATTTTCCTCCCGGTTTAAAAGCCGTTCATACAATGACAATTTGTATCTCTCCTCTTATGAGCAACTTGGTCTTTCGGCGTAGTGGCTTTTGCCAGTGCTCGTTATCTGACAAGCTGTTTGCAGCACAAACAGGCCAACTCCTCTTCAGGTACATTGGGGCAGTTGATTTGTCAGGTACCTGCTTCGTGATAAAACCACCGCATATGCGATGGGCATCGCTCCTTCAGGCAGGTATCATGACGCGCGCGGCTGCTTCTACAGGCACGTCTTGTCAGCACCTTCCCCACCATACCAAAAAACGATCTCTCCGGCAATGTCGGAGAGATCATTGTTATTATTCAGCATCTCCAACTTCGATCATTTCAAGCGGAATACTGGGCATTTCAATCTGACGCATGTTATTCGCAGATTCATCAATCTCGCGCTCCAGTTCAGAGAAGTGCTCACAGATGCTCATCTTAAACTGAAGGGTGTTGTAATAGGTCGCCTTAGCAGCCGCCAGAATACGCTCACGGATGTTTTCCGCTTCCTTGAGCGTCGCCTGTGACTTTTCATTTGCCTCAGCCAGAATCCGCTTTGCACGAGTCTCCGCCATCTCGACAGAGCCATTCTCAAGGATTGCATCGTAGTCCTCAATCTTGTGCTTCTGCTGCTCAATGATGGAGGAAAGCCGCTGCACCCGGCGCTCAGACTGTTCAAGCAGAATGCGGCTTTCTCTCAGCTGATCCTCAATCTCCTCATTATGCTGATCCTTGTCATGTCCTTCCGCCCTCAGGCGCTCTGTCTCAGCCTTAAAGGGGACATAGGCTGAAAGGCGATGAATCTCCTTTTCCTGTTCATCAATTTTCTGCTTACCAGCTGCAAGCTCCGTTTCAAGGGCAGCAATTGTCTCTCCCTGTTTGGCTACCGCCGCTTCCAGTTCTCTTATTCTGGCGCTGCGCTCCGCTTCAACGGCCTCAAGGCTTTCCTTTGCCTCCCGGTTTGCCTTACTCAGCTTTTCCTCAAGTTCACGTCTTTCAGTTTCAAGCTGTTCTTCATTCGCTCGTCTTGCATTTTCGAGCTGCTCCTCGTTTGCCCGTTTTGTATTTTCAAGAGCCTCCTCACTTGCAAGCCTTGCATTTTCCAGCTTCTCCTCATAAAGGCGTTTGGCTTCCTCACGCTTCTGTGCTTCTTCCTCTACAGCCTTCTTGCGTGCTGCCTCAAGGTTGCTCTTCTCCGTTGCCGCTGCAGCAAGCCGCTCAGTCATCTCCTTACGAATGGTTGCAACCTGCTCCTGCGCCTTTTTCTCCATCTCCGACAGCTTCCCCGCCTGTTCTTTGCGAAGGGATTCAAGCCGCATCTTGCTCTCTTCCTTGGCAGCCTCAAGATCCGCCACCTGTGCCTTGAGCGTATCCCTTTCCCTGTTCAGCAGATCCGCATGCTCCTCAGCCTCTTCCTTAAGGCCCTTGATCTCCTCAATCTCCTGGAGGAGCTGTGTCAGTTTGTCCTCTTTTTCTGCGAGAAGGGTCTCAGTTTCCGAAATCACATTTTCGCCTGCATCCAGGCGGTTTTTCAGTGCTTCCTTTTCACCCTGCACATCCTCAACCTTTTTTTCAAGGCTTGAGATTCTGCTGCTCATCACATTCAGCTGATCGTCAACATCCTGCTTCACATAATGCCGTCCAAAGAATGCCTTGCGAATTGAATACTCATTCATCGCCATTTTAGTCCCTCCTCTTGTTGATATCAAATTATACGAATGAATTCCGGTCATCTGCCGCTTTCGCGGCTTTGTTCTCGCAGCGCCTTTAGTCTCTTGATTTCCTCGCTCAGCGCCTCTTTGTCCTGACCGGTTCTGGAAAACACATTGAGGGTTTTGCCCATGAGGAATGCATCCAGATGTGCCGGCAGCTTGCGATTGGCGTACCTTGTCTCAATATCAAGGAACACACACTCAATCAAAAGCAGTGCCGCATCCTTGTTTTTGCAAAGGCGCTCCGCTTCTCTCTGTGCAAACTTTTCATAGCGTCTGCGAAACTGCGTCATTTCCTGTACTGCGGGCATCTGATTGGTCATACTTCCTCCGGGTTTATCCCTGTCTACCGATTATTTCTGGATGGAATACGTAATGAACTGCGAAATAGAGGCAAGAGACGGATCGGACATCGGCCAGAAAATGAACCTGAGGACGCTGCCTTCATCCATCAGCAAGGCAACGCAGGATGCATCCGTCTCCTCGATGGAATAGACAACCGCCTTTTCGCCGTTGATCGTCACCATCTGGGTATCTCCGGCACCCTCCTCCTCAGCCATGTACACATACTCTTCAATGTCTCCAAGGCCATATTCCTCAAGGAGAACAGTAATGCCAACAGTCTGTCCATCATCCGTGAAATAGGCAACAAAGCCCCTGTTGATATCCGCCTCACCCAGCGTCACGGAATGAAACGCATCCGGCATCCATACCTTATACGGTACTCCATCAAGTGAAACAATACTGCCCGGATACTGACCGGCCTGCTGCGATACGTCTGTCCAGTTGTAAACATTTTCTGCGAATGCTCCGCTCATGAACATACAAAGCACCGCAATTGATAGAACAAGCAAGATTCCTTTGCGCATAACAATTCTCCTTAATAATCTGTTTCTTCGGGACAAAAGCTGTCCCTCATCCATATGATACCAATTTGAAGGCAAAAATACAAGGGCACATTTCGCCGTTTTTGCATAATCGAGAGGTTCAGGATTTGCACCTTCAGATCCCCTTTTTCCGGTTTCAGCTTCAAAGAATGGGAGTGTCCCCGCATTTACCTTCTGCCCTCTGAAGAGCAGCTTGGTCTTTTGGCATAACGACTTTTGTCAGTGCTCGTTACCTGACATGCGGTTTGCTGCGGGACAGGCTAACTCCTCAAAACGAGGAAGAGGAGCCATTCCAAGCAGTTTGGAACGGCTCCTCCGAATGATTCATTTCCCATGAGGGACGCGATCAGGTGTTCCCGCGTCTTCTTCTGCGTGGTGCTTCACCTGTATCCGTCGTTCCCGTTTCAGCTGTGCTCACGGATGCGGGCTCAGCCGGTGGAACCGGTGGTTTTGGTGGTGTCGGCGGCGTCGGCGGGACCGGAGCTGCGGGCTTTACGCTTGCTGTTTCGCGACTCGCATTGACCGGTTTCTCCTGTCTTGCATATGGACTCGTTTCAGGGGTATTCGGTATTGCTGTCTTGCGGAAGACAGAGGGAATATCCTTGTCATCGACGACCGGACGCTTCAGCGCGGTTCCGGGTACAGCAGCGCTTTGTGCTGCACGTGCTCTCTGAGACTGCAGCTGCTTCTCCCTCAGTTCCTTCTCTTCATTTTCATTCTCGTCCTCATCCTCATCCTCGATGTCTTCCGAACGTTTTCTGAAAATGTGGATGCCATAGACGACTGCACCAATCACAACAACCAGTGCGATCACGATAAACGGCAGGATTCCCCCACTCGTCTTCTCCGTCACCGGTTCCTCGGTCGGTGCCGGGGCAATTGTCGGTTCCGGTGTTGCATCACTTTCATAGGTTACACCATACTCGGCAAATGCGGTGCCGGAGTTGATCTGCAGAATGGCATTTCCTGGCTGAGGCAGCTGAATGTCCATGCTGTACTTTCCATCACGATCCGAAACCGTCGTACCTAGCGTTCTCGTAATCTTACCGGTTTCCTCAGCCAGGGCTGTGCGGATCAAAGCTCCGCTCAGCGATGTATTCGGTGTCTCCGCCGGCGCATCATAGATCGCGGATGCAATGACCGTCGTATAGGCATTGGTCGTTCCATAGATGGTAAAGGTACCTGTCTTCGTCGCCGCAGGAACATTGTTTACGGTCAGGTTGCCCTGAGAGCGAATCAGTGTGGCCGGGACAGCCGGTGCCTCAGGCGTCGGTGTTGACGAGGGATCCATAGATGGAGATGCACTTGTCTCTGGCAGAGTCTGTCCGCTTGCTGTATTGCTTGTCCAGCTGTCGTCTACCGGCAGGAGATCCTGCAGCTGTGTTCCCTGAATCGTATAGGAAACGTTATTGGAACGGTTGGCACTGCTGCTACCACCATTCCCGCTGGTGGTCTGTGTGCTCGTCGACCCTGTGCTGGTCTGACTGGTCGTCCGCTGCTCTGCCAGATAATCCTGAAGCTGCGCAATTGTCAGCATCTCTGCCATATCACTGCGGACATATCCATCCTTACCATTATAATTGACCTGATACCAGGTATATACGCCATCTGATTCCGTTCCGGTGACAAGGAGAAGCGTATTGACCGGAATCCGTCCAAGGCTCGTTCCGGAGGCAGAGGGAGTCAGTCTCAGGTTGACTGAATCCTTGATCAGCTTGGCATACGCACTGGTGGCATCCGTGCTGTACGGTTCCGGTGTCGCCTGCGGCATTGCCGTCGGCGTTGCCAGTGCTGTCTGAAGAGCTGCGAGGTAATCCGTGGTTTCTTGCTGTCCCATCGGGCGGACAAGGTCTGCTCTCACATAGCCCCACTGCCCGTTATACTGAGCAAGATACCAGACCATACCATCTGCGGCATACTGGCTCTGGAACAGATGAACAACCGTTTCTGCTTCAAGAATGTTCTGCAGATAGGCGTTGGAATCCGGATTTCCCCGAAGCGGTGTGCCGTTTGAAATCACGCGTGCATATCCGTTGATATCCATGGGCGCGGGGGTTGCCGTCGGAATCGGTGTATTGGTTGGTTCAACCGTCGGAGTTGCTGTCGGCTCTACCGTTGGCGTCGCTGTCGGCTCCGTCGTCGGAGTTGCTGTCGGTTCCGGGGTTGCTGTTGGTTCCGGTGTCGGGGTTGCTGTCGGTTCTGGAGTCGGTGTAGGCTCTGGGGTTACATTGCTTTCATAGCTTACACCATATTCAACAAATGCAGAACCAGAGTTGAATTGCAAAATGGCATTCCCGGGCTGTGGCAGCTGAATGTCCATGCTGTACTTACCATCACGATCAGAAACTGTTGTGCCAAGTGTCCTTGTCGTAGCACCATAGATCGCAGATGCAATGACTGTCGTATAGGCATTGGTCGTTCCATAGATGGTAAAGGTACCTGTCTTCGTCGTCTCAGGAACATTGTTAACGGTCAGGTTACCCTGAGAGCGAATCAGTGTAGCCGGAACGGCCGGTGGCTCCGGTGTCGGGGTAGACAAAGGATCCACTGTCGGTGTAGGAGTCGGCTCCTGTGTGGGCTCCGGGGTCGGTGTCCAGTTCGGTGCAACCTCGGGGTCATCCAGTGTGGCCACATACATAGCTTCCTCATTTGTCCGCATCAGCTCGACAAACTTAGACATCATGTATCCTTCGGCACCGGTATCTGTACGAACATAACTCCATTTATCTCCGTTAGAAGCTGTAACCTGTTCCATGACCCAGATCACGGTTCCCTTTTGTAGTCTTGTAACAACACTGGAACTTGTTCCGGGAGATTTTCTTACATTCACCTGAGCTCCGGTGTTGCGTCCGTAATGATAGATTTCACCATCTGAGAGTAGCTGTTCCTCACCTGGATCCGGTGTCGGTGTTGGTGAGGGCGTCGGCGTCGGCGTTGGCTCCGGTGTATCCGTTGGAAGCACGGTCGGTGTCGCCACAACCGGGATGGCTGTCGTCTCCGGAGGAATGATCAGGGAACGGGCTTCCTCCTCAGCGAGTGGAATCACCTTATTTGTCTCGATATATCCGGTCGCACCGGTATTAAGATCGGTAACCAGATACCAGATGTTTCCGGAATCATCCAGGCCCGCATTGGTAATCTGTACCGGCGTCGGATGCGTGATCATGGAAACCGCACCCGTCTGAGGAATCTCGGCACCCGGTGCACTTCTCAGCACGATCGCCGCGCCATTGCTCTGCTCCTGGGTAATGCCATAATCCGGATGATCAATGGACTGGGTGGGAACCGGACTGTCAGTCGGAACAGTTCCATTTCCGCCATCCAGTCGTGTCGTTTCATCCCCTGCCGGGGTATTGGTTAACGGTAGTATTGTATCGCTTACTGCCGGAGCATCCGTAACCTGAGGTGCACCGGTTCCCACGGTATTTGTACCTTGATTGACATTGGCATTCAAATAGGGCTGTGCTTCCTCCATGGTGAGCATTCTGAGAAGGAAGTCACGCATGAATCCCCTCGTCTCACCATCCGGAATGATCACCTCATACCAGATGTTGCCACTGCTATCCGTCGCAGTTGAAAGAATCTGGACGACCACGCCGTTTTTCAACTTGCGAATGACGTTTCCATTTTCAATACCATCCCGCACATTGTTATCCGGAGAATTCTTGTTATCCGTAACGGCAAGTCCGGAGAACACCTGTGCCTGAGTAGGAGCAGGTGTGATTTCGGGTTGCTGAGGAATCGGCGTTGGCGTATTCGCAGCTGCACGAAGTGCTTCAATGGCATTTGCCTTTTGCTGTGCCGTTGCTTCATCTACTCCCTGAACATTGCCCGAATAGACGTAGCCACGAATCTGCTGTTCATGAGAGGCAACCTCAAACCACAGATATCCATTGGCATCAGTGGCATAGCTAATGACATAGAGCAGATCATCGTGTCTGAGCGCATTTAGCTGTTGTCCTGCCGGGACATCAAACAGCGGGATGTTGTCATATAAAGGCTCCAGATACCGTGGATCAGTGAGTGGCTCCTGTGTCGGGACCTGAGTGACCTCAGGAATCGGTTCTTGTGTAGGAACAGGCGTTACCTCAGGAATCGGCTCCTGTGTCGGTTCAGGAGTGATCTCCGGCATCGGTACCTGTGTCGGCTCAAGCGTTGGCTCAGCTGTTGGTTCCGGCGTTGGCTCCAGTGTCGGTTCTGGCGTTGGTTCCGGTGTCGGTTCCGCCGTTGGTTCAGGTGTCGGCTCCGGTGTTGGTTCCGGGGTCGGCTCTGGAGTCGGTTCCGGTGTTGGTTCCGGGGTCGGCTCTGGAGTCGGTTCCGGGGTCGGCTCGGGCGTTGGCTCTTCTGTCGGTTCCGGGGTCGGCTCGGGTGTTGGTTCCGGGGTCGGATAGCCAAACTGACTTAAAATGTCATCCGCCTGCTCATAATCCTGTGGCGCATCTGCGTAGGTTGGGAGAATGGTGTATTCCTTAGGATTCTCCGGATTGGCCACATCGTAGAGCGAAACCAGGGAATCAATATTCAGAAGCCCTGCATCTGCGACAGAGATCTCTGAGACAAGATTTCCCATCTCATCATAGGCGCGGACAACCCCTGACCCGGACTGGATCAGAGCAATGCTCTCCTCACCAAGATTTCTTACATCAAGCCAATAGACAACATCACCCAGTGACGTCTCTACCCTTGACAGCGGTACGATCTGCTCCTGCCCCTCGCTGTTGTAAAGAACAATCTGTGCCTCGTAACGCTCCGCAAACGCTGAGGGCACAAGCAGGCACAGTACGAGAAGTACAGGAAGCAGCACTTTCCATACTCGAATGTTGATCACTCCATTTTCCTCCTTCATTGGTTTCCTGGAACTCGGATATATGTCACCTTTCCCCTCACTCAGAGGAGATATGGCCATCGCCTAAGCGATGGAATTGTCACGAAGCAGGTACCTGACAAAATTGCTTTGCAAATCAACTGTCCCAAGTGTACCTGCAGAAGAGCAAAAGACAGTTGTCAAAAAATCGACTCCATTTTAATCAGCAAAAGAAGTCGTGTCAATAATAAAGGAAACAGAACCTTACTCTGTCATCTTGAACGATTCTGCAGGTAAAAATTATCCCGCTCTCAAAAATTTCCCCCGCAAACCATCCAAAGAGTTCGCAGATTCCACATTCGGCACAGATGGACTTTGTAGAAAATACAAATGTTTTGTGTTCTTTCGTCTGTTTGTTTGAAAAAAATGCATATTTTCTTTGATAATCTTGCAAATTTTGCTTCAATTTGTTAGAATAGCTCATCAATTTAAATAAAAATTGAAATTTACGGGTATTGTGTTGTTGTCAATTTGGACAAATTCCGTATCCGCAGAACATGAAAGTCATAAAAATGCGCTTCCATCAGCTGAGAAAGTTTCCCTTTCTCCTCTCTGCCGTTCTGGCAGTGGCCCTGTTTCTTTTTACAAGGCATGCGGGCACCTGGCCTGCTGCCATATCGGATGCACTCTTTTGCCTGGCCAGCGGTTGCCTCGTTGTCGGCCTTTGCCTGCTTTTATCCAACCTCAAAATGTTTGCCTCCTTTACCTGGGGCATCCGGTTTCTCCGCAGAATTTTCAGGGGAGACGCAAGGACTGGGCGGGAGGAAACCGAGGATTACGCCCGGTATCGGGAGCAGATGGGCGGGCATCCGGAGGCAGCTCCCCTTCTCATACTCGCTGTTATTTTTCTCGCACTTTCCTTTGTGTGTGCGGGGATCTTATCATAAAACGACTTAAAAGGAGAGAACGTCATGAAAAAACTGTTCACACTCGTACTGGCCATGTTGCTGATCACAAGCTGTATCGCCGGTGCCTCTGCAGAAAAGGTTCTTCATCTTTATATGGGTTCTGATACAGAGACCCTGAACGGACAGAACTCTGTTGAGACAAACGTCAATACGCCTGCCACCTACTGCCAGTCAACCCTGTATCGTGCTGTTCCGGATGAGGATGGCCTTGGCTACCATTATATTGGTGAAATCGCCGCCGATCTCCCGCA
The DNA here is from genome assembly GCA_017476605.1 of Clostridia bacterium. Taxonomy (GTDB): domain Bacteria; phylum Bacillota; class Clostridia; order Christensenellales; family Aristaeellaceae; genus Ventricola. The sequence continues at coordinate 10,724 of JAFUZM010000165.1, read as the reverse complement.
GCAGATTGATGACTACACCTGGCGCATTCCCCTTCGTCCGGAAGCCTGCTGGGCAAACGGCGAGCCGATCAATGCCGACACCATGATCTACTCCTATAAGATGGGTCTTAATCCGGTTCTGTCCAACTCCATGGCAAACTTCATTGCCGATCAGAACATCACGATCAAGAATGCCACCGCCTATAACCTCCAGACCTCGGACGCTCCGGTCGCATGGGAAGACGTCGGCATCAAGAAGATCGACGACTACACCCTTGAAATCGTCACCGAGGGCGTTGCCACACAGGCAACCGTCTGCTCTCACTTCACCACCCGTGCGGTCGTCCCTGTCTATGAGCCCCTCTACGAGGCCGGCATGGCAGAGGATCGCACCAGCACCACCTATGGTTCCACCGAGAAGGAATGGATGGCTTCCGGCCCGTACAAGATCGAGTCCTGGGTATTCGGCAGCGTTCAGACCTATGTCCGCAATGAGAACTACTGGCTCCCTGAGCTGTTCCACTATGACCGCATCGAAATCCGCATCATCCCCGAGATGAACAGCCGCGTTGAGCTCTGGGAGAAGGGCGAGCTGGATTACCTCGGTCTGGATTCCGATTATACCAGCGTGTATATCGACGATCCGCGTACCCTCGAAGCTCCTTCTCTTACCGTTTATCACATCGACCTCAACTGCAAGAACCCCAACAACCCGCTGAGCGGAAACGCCAATTTCCGTAAGGCCATGTATCATGCCATGAACCGTGAGGTCATCGCTGAGGACCTGTTTGAGTACCAGACTCCCTCCGGCGTCTATGTCAACACCGTTGCCGGATCTCTCTCTGACTCTGGCCTGACCTACCGCAACAGCGAGCCCGGAAAGGCCGTCGCAGAGATGGTTGAATCCTGGGGCCCTGCCGGATACAGTCCGGAACTGGCAAGAGAATATCTCGCAAAGGCCTATGAGGAGTGCGGCCTCTCCGAGGATACTGTGATCACTCTGATTTTCGCCTATGACCAGAGCGAAACCCACTGGAACAAGACCGCTCAGTACCTCCAGGCTGAATTCCCGACCATCTTCGAAGGCAAGATTCAGCTTGACTTTGACTATCATACCGACAGCGCCACCTCCTACAAGCAGACCCACGACACCTGGGACTTCTCTCCCAACGACTGGACCCGTGGTGCAAGCCGGACCTATCCGCACACCTGCTTCTACTATTACCTGAGCACCTACAGCAGCCATCCGAACAACTTCTTTGACGAGGAGTTCGAGGCTCAGTACGCTGTCTGCGAGAGCGAAGAGGTAAAGACCAATTATGATCGTCTCCTTGAGGAAACCAAGAAGCTCGAGGAAATCTATCTTGAGAAGGTCATCCATATTCCTGTTGTTCAGGAAACCCTCTATGAAATGTACTCCGACCGTCTGGTCCTGCCGGTGGAAGATTACACCTCCGTTATCGGCTGGGGCATTGCTTTTGCTGACATTGTAGAGTAAAATAGACGAGTTAAAAACGTACGCCGCCCAGGCGGCGTACGTTTTTCCTTTTTGTCCGCCCGCATCCAGCGGGCATTTAGTAAATACAGAGGCGATTAAATGTTCAAATATGTACTGGGACGCATCGGAGCCATGCTGCTGACGATCTTTCTCGTCATGACCCTCTCCTTCTGGGTAATCCGGCTGATGCCAATGACAATCTTTGAAAATCCGGAGGTATCCCCGGAGGTGCAGCGCCGTCTTGAGGATCGTATGCATCTCAACGAGCCAATGATCGTGCAGTACTACTATTTTATTGAGGGCATCGTCACCAAGTTTGATTTCGGTACCTCGGTAAAGGTGCGGCCCGGTCTGCCTGTCTTTAAGATCATCGCAGAGCGCGTCCCGCCCACCATGGTTCTCAACTTCTTTTCCCTGCTGATTTCCATTCCTCTGGGCATTCTGGCGGGAACCATTGCTGCACTCAGGCGAAATACGTGGATCGACAACATCATTTCCTTTTTGATTGTCATTTTCATATCGGTCCCCTCATTCGTATTTGCCTCACTCCTGCAGTACATCTTTTCCTATGCCATTCCGATTTTCCCGACACTGTATAATGCCCTGGCACCCAATATCTGGGCAGCATATCATTCCATGTTCCTGCCCATCCTTGCCCTGTCCCTTAACCCCATTGCAACGATCGCCAGATATCTGCGTGGTGAGCTTATCGAAACGCTCTCCTCGGAATACATGCTGTTGGCAAGAACAAAGGGTCTCACACAGCAGGAAGCCACCTGGCGTCATGCATTCCGTAATTCCCTGGTCCCGATTGCCAATACCATCGTCCCCCTGATCACCGGCGTCATGAGCGGATCTCTTGTTATCGAGAAGATCTTTGCTGTTCCGGGCGAAGGCGGTCTTCTGGTCGATTCCATCTTTGCCGGTGACCATTTTCTCACCGTCGCACTGCTCATTTTCTATTCTGCCATGAGCCTTGTCACCATCTTTGTCGTCGACATCTCCTATGGCATCATTGACCCCAGAATCCGGATTGGAGGTACGAAATGATGATTGATGATCGCACTCACCTTCCATCCGAGATCCAGGACCTGCCCAAAGAAAGCTTTGAATTTGCCAATGCTGACTGGGAAACCGACGAGAAATTTACAACAGAACCCATAGGCTTTTTCAAGGATGCGTTCCGGCGTCTGTTTCACAATCGGGTTTCCATGATCTCCCTGATCTCGATTCTGGTGATCATTTTCCTTTCCATTCTTGTTCCGAATATCACAGGCTACGGATATACCCAGCAAAACGTCAAGCTGAAGAATCTCCCTTCCAAGATTCCGGGAATCGAAAAGCTCGGCGTTTTTGACGGGACCCGTGTCCTGACCAATATTAAGAAATCTTCCATCTCCGATCCCAAACGTTATCCCGAGGGATCTGTCCTTAAGGTCCTGAAGGAGTATAAGGCTGGTCGGCAGGATGTCGTCGACATCAAGGTCGATTACTACCTCTATTCCGGTGTCCCCGAGGGTGAATATCACTGGTTCGGCACCGATTCTCTTGGTCGTGACCTCATGACCCGCCTTTTCATGGGAACACGCATTTCCCTCCTCATCGCCTTCCTGTCCGTTGTCACCAACCTGATCATCGGCATCATCTACGGATCCATTGCCGGATATTACGGCGGTAAGGTCGATCTGTTCCTCACACACCTGGCCGAGGTTCTGGATGGCCTTCCCTACCTGGTTGTCACCATCCTGTTCATGCTCTGGCTTGGACCCGGCATGCTCTCCATCATCCTCGCGCTGACCTTCACCGGGTGGATCGGGACTGCCCGCCTGACGCGTGCACAGTTCTATCGGTTTAAAGGCCGCGAATATGTTCTGGCTGCCCGCACACTGGGTGTCCCGGACCGGAAACTGATTTTCCGTCATATTCTGCCCAATACCATTGGTCCCCTGATCACGCGTGCAATGATTGCTGTTCCGGGTGCCATTTTCTCGGAAAGCTTCCTTGCCTATATCGGGCTTGGCATTAAGCCGCCGGCTCCTTCCATCGGCATTCTTCTCGCAGAGGGCCAGAAAGTTCTTCTGCAGTACCCGAACCAGACCTTTTTCCCGGCTATTCTGATTTCCATTCTGATGATTGCCTTCAATATGCTGTCAAATGGTCTTCGGGATGCCATGGACCCGAGCCGCAGAGGGGAGGACTGAGCAATGGCTGAAAATCAAGCAGTGGAAACCATTTTAAGTGTCCGCGACCTCCGAATCTCCTTTAAGGCTTATGGCGGAATCGTCCGCGCTGTCCGTGGCATCGACTTCGACTTAAAGCGTGGCGAAACACTGGCCATCGTCGGTGAATCCGGATCGGGAAAGTCCGTTTCCACCAAAGCCATCATGGGCATCCTTCCGCCCAACGCCATCATTGAAGATGGTCAGATTCTCTATGACGGCATGGATCTCACCAAGATCTCCGAGGCAGAAATGCACCGCATCCGGGGACACCGCATCGGTCTTGTCTTCCAGGACCCTCTCTCTGCCCTGAATCCCATCATGAAAATCGGCAAGCAGATCATGGAAGTCCTGATCCGCTCCAATATGCCGAAAGATCAGGCAAAGGTACGCGCACTTGAGCTCATGGAAAGCGTCGGCATTCCCGAACCCGAAAAACGGTTTGACCAGTATCCCTTCCAGTTTTCCGGCGGCATGCGTCAGCGCATCGTCATCGCCATCGCCCTTGCCGGCAATCCGGAAATTCTCATCTGCGATGAACCTACCACCGCACTTGATGTAACCGTCCAGGCCAAGATTCTGGAGCTCATCAACCAGATCAAGGAAGAGCGGAATCTCTCCGTCATCTTCATCACCCATGACCTTGGTGTCGTCGCTCAGATGGCAGATCGGATCAACGTCATGTATGCCGGGAAAATCGTAGAGATGGGCACCGCAGAGGAAATCTTCTTTGAGCCCGTTCATCCCTATACCTGGGCACTTCTTTCCTCCATGCCGGATCTTGAGACAAAAGAGCGTCTCCTCTCTATTCCAGGAACGCCACCCAATATGATTCAGGAGATTCACGGGGATGCCTTTGCTCCCCGAAATCGGTATGCGCTCAAGATTGATTTTGAGCAGGAACCGCCTATGTTCCGTCTCACGGATACGCATTACGCTGCCACGTGGCTGCTCCATCCGAACGCACCTCATGTGGAGATTCCGGACCAGCTGAAAGATCGCATTGCAAGAATGAGGGAGGCGGCAAATGTTTAATATTCTTGAGGTAAGCCACCTCTGTCAGACCTTTACAAGCGGCAGAGGCAGCAAAAAAATTGTTGTAAAGGCCGTCGATGATGTCAGCTTTGACGTACGTTATGCTGAAACATTTGGCCTTGTCGGCGAGTCCGGATGCGGAAAGACCACCACAGGACGAACCATTATCCGCCTTTACAATCCCACCAGCGGAAAGGTCACCTTTGACGGGCGTGAAATCTCGGGGAAAATGGACCGCAGTTTGTCCCGCTATCTGGCCGAAAATATCGCCATGATCTTCCAGGATCCCATTGAATCCCTGAATCCCCGCATGACGGTAGAGGAAATCATCGGCGAGGGACTGCGTCTCAGAGACAACAAAAGCAAGGCTCAGGTCCATGAGGAAGTCATCGAAATGCTGAAGCGCGTGGGCCTCACCGAGGAACACGCCACCCGTTATCCCCATGAGTTTTCCGGCGGACAGCGTCAGCGCATCGGTATCGCCCGTGCCATGATCGTCAAGCCAAAAATGATCATCGCCGATGAGCCTGTATCGGCGCTGGATGTTTCCATCCAGGCACAGGTCATCAACCTTCTCAATGATCTCAAGCAGGAAATGGGCCTTACGGTTCTCTTTATCGCCCACAATCTTTCCGTTGTAAAGTACTTTTCGGATCGCATCGGAGTCATGTATTACGGCAAACTGGTTGAAATTGCAAGAAGCGATTCCCTCTATGACCATCCGCTTCATCCTTACACAAAGGCACTGCTCTCTGCCATCCCCCAGCCCAATCCGCTGACGGAACGCAGGCGCCAGCGCATTGATTATATTCCCGAACGGGACCATGATTATTCCGTGGAGAAGCCTGAGATGCGAAAAGTTGAGGAAGAGCATTACGTTTACTGTTCCGAAAGCGAATACGAATCCTATCTGAAACAGTTAAAGCGTGGCTGATGCCACGCTTTTTTCTGTCTCATTTTTAGAGAAAAGTCTACACCAATTGATATCCTCGTGTCTTCATTTGATATTCCACGTCACTGAATTTGTATATCTGCCCCTTTTATCTCAGAGACATTTCATTTCATCCTTGGATGTTGAAGACTTCTGTTCCATTCCATCTGAAGTCATATGGATCCCACATACTTGTCAGTCTCATCGTATTTTATGGATGTGTCAAAAATGTTGTACATAACTATTTACATCCTCCATCCCTATGTTATCTTCTGACTCAGTGCCTGCACTATCAATCCGGAAGGCATGCACCTTTCGACCATTTTCATATAATTCCAAATCCATATACTTATTCCCTGAAACAAATGATCCAAATTCAAAATCCAGACTTCCGCGTCCCGTTGCTCCTATGTCAGGCTGACTTTTCATGGTGGAGACAAGATCTATTACTTCTTTGATGAAGTCATTACCATAGGCCAAGCCACCTTCTTCATCCCAATTTTCACCCAATTGCGAAATCTCTCTTAGTTCCCGTAAATTGTCCGTCAATTTACTCTCAGCATTAACACAGCTATAATTTGTTTTGAAATAGTTTCGCATCAACGCAATAGAGATTATGCTGTTCTTTGGTGTAAGCTTCCATGGATCTTCTCCATAAGTGAGATTGGCCAGCTCCCAGGCGGAATACTTTGCAAAGTAATTATATGTGTTAATCAGTAAATCTTCAATTATCGGAGTCAGCAACGGATAATCAGGAATAACGCTGATCCCTTTTCGTCCAAATTCATAATATTTCTGATAAACACCTTCTACCACCGGCCCGTGCTCCCAAGCAACTATATCATCTTTAAACAGCACTTCACCCAAAGAGGCTAATGCGCACTCCTGAGCATAATACAATAACTTTTGTATTTTCAGATTGGATATTTCATCAGCAGAGTTATACTTCATGACAGCATCATTATGAGCAATAAACCATTCTGCGATCACGTATGCTGTTGTTTTCATAAAAGCTTGCTCTCCTTTTTCCTTTTCACGCTTATCCAAACCGTTCTGTTCATCTGTTCTGGCGAAAAATAGATATCTGCCACCTGTGATCTTGTATTCTGGCTCTGTATGCAGTCCATCACATGAGTGCTCAATGTTAAGAAGTATCAAACTGTCCCCTCATACACGACTTTATTCCCTATCTGTATCCGCCTAACTCCCTGTTCTTTCTTCTTGTTGAAATTAAAGCTCAGCATATAACCGGTATCCAGATTCCAGTAATCAAGATATTCTCTGAGTTGTCTCTCCCCCTCGGCGTTGTAACGTTCACCGTGCCAGATCTTCAATTCTATAATGTACTGCTGTCCAAGATAATCGACAATGACATCCGTTCTGGTCTGATCGCGGGTCTGTGATTCGATATAATAGTTTCCGGTTCCGTTGATAATGGGTTTCAGATACAGCAGAAACTGTTCTCTGCCATCCTTCTCTTTGAAATGTTCCTTAAGCGGGCCGCAAACCTGAGTATATGTCACAATGAATCTTTCCAGGATTAACCGTATGTTTAGCTTTCCTTCCATGACAAACTGATTCTTTGCAAAGTCGCCCTCTCTGGCAAACACATTTCTCTTCAGTTCCTCATCAGACAGGAATAGATTGTACAGCATCGTTTCAAACACTCTGTTCGCTACACGGACTGTATTGTGTTCATTTTTTATCATTCCGTACATCTGCATCCGGACCATCGAATCCTGCTGGGCATTCCAGGTCAGTTTCGTTCCTTCCATCAGGATGCTACGAACGGATGCTTTTAGGCCCGGAAAATTGTTCAGATTCTTTGTCAGTGACTGAAAAAGCGAATTATTCTCTGAAAGAAGAAGTTTAAGTGCTTCGTCAAATCCCCGGTTCGTCCAGGCTTCAGACAGTTTCATTGTCTTACTAACAGTTTCATCAATCAATTGACAAATCCGACTCACCAGGAATGGATACCCGTTTGTATATTCACGGATTGACTTTGCAATTGCTTCCGTATTCATCCCTGTGTGATGATCTGCTTCATATTCATCCAGCATTTCCTTGATGCCCGTCTCAGAAAGACTCATGTCAATCGTAAAATCTGCGGCTATATTCCAGGGGCTGTTCTCTTTCTCATCTTCCTCCGACCTGATCTTGCCTTTCAACTGCGTTACATCGGTTACCCCGGCCAGGATGATGGATTGAAAAGTCTTGTATTTTGGATTCCTTTGCCTCTTTAGATAATTTGATCTCAGTTGCGCAAGAAAATCCAAAAACACCTGGTTATTAGTTGCTGTATCCACTTCATCAATGATCAGGACAATAGGCTTTTGATTCTCTTTACACCATTTGTCAAAAGCCCTGAATAAATCATTCAATTCAACTCTATCGCTTCTGCATGCAAGATCATGAAACTGGGTAAAGTATTGATTCGATATTGGAATATCCATGTTGTCTCTCATATCACACAACAGCTGAGATAACCCTTTAGTAAACTCATTCTCATTCTCAAAATCTGCATATGTAATATCTTGAAAATCAATGCTGATCACATCATATTGATCGGATAATAAAGAAGCGAGAGCAGTTAATACTGTCGTTTTCCCATATTGCCTTGGTCGGCTGATGGTGAAATGTTTTCCTTCATCAACCAGCTTCCTGATCTCTTCTACTCTCTCGGCGAGATCGACCATATAATGCTCTGAAGAGATGCACAGACCAGTTGTATTGAATTGTTTCATTAGTGCTCTCTCCTTTTTATCCCTGGACAGATGAGTTTTCACAATAAAGAGTGAAACGCATTTCTAAACATCGGTCTATCTGCCGTTGGTAATCAGCAATCTGAAGCTTCTTTCAGTCCTTTTATACTCCTCAATCACACACGTGTGTGTCTTTGTATCCTCATCATAATTAACGCCAACCAGAACAATCCTGCCGCCATAATTGGTAAGGATCTTTGGATAATTTCTGTCCTTGATCTGCTTTATGGCTCCCTCTGCATCCTTATTCCACTTAAGCTCTACAATCATTGCCGGAAGAGTGGATCTGAGTTTTGGCAAAAATACCACATCTGCTATTCCATGACCACTCGGCAATTCTTCCACCTTTGCATATTGATCTACGCAGGAAATATAAGCCATCTTTACCACATATCTGAGCCTCTGCTCATTACTGTAATATGTGGATGCATACTCAGAATCGTGGACATCCGCAATTGCTTTGGCAACGATCTCGCTTTTTCCATTGAGGGTGTCTTTCAGAAGCTGATCTGATTTCCTGACCAGTTCGATCAATCTCTTATGCTTTGACTTTCGCAGAATTGTATTATACTCGGATCTGATCTCTCTATTCGGAATCCTTACAAGTCCAACTACCGAATCTTCATCATAGGAATCGGGTTCTTGTTCATACGTCAAATATCCAAGATGAGCGAGCAGCGTGAGAACGTCGTCCTTGCAGGCAAATGTCTGCATATCATTTTGAAACGAATCTGTGTCAACGATTACGCTTTCACCGGCAATCAGTCTTGCCATTTTGTCCTGCAGATCATAAAAATCCATGTCGATATAGGCCATGAGAGCGTTTGGAGCAGATGTTTTCTTCCAATAACATTTACACTTACCGGAACTTGCCGCATGCATGACGGAATATGGATTAAAGATGGAATGCTTTTCTCCAAACGTGTAACCATCATACCAGAGTTTCATCTTTTCAAAGTCTATATTCTTCTCTTTACAGATTCCTTTAACCTCTTTCTCTGTAAAGCCAAGTGACCCAGCGAAGTCTCCGGGCTTAATAACGGAAGACTCTTCAAAATTTGGAAGTGCCAATTGATTTTTGTATTTCTTAATTGGCAAGATTCCTGTCATATAGACTGCAGCGAAAATCTCAGACGCTGTTCCGCTGTTCTTAAATAATGAACGCAGAAATTCCAGATAGTCCTCTGCTATTTCTGGAGTTTCCCTGAGCGGTGCATCCCATTCATCAATGATCATGATGAACTTGTTCCCGGTATGATCTGCTGTGTGTGCCAGCACTTCTTCCAGTGTCCCATTAATGCCAACCCGCTCATACGTTCTCTGAATTTCACTAATGAGTCTATCCTGAACGAATTCAACCAGCTTTTGAGGTGATGTTTTACCTAAAAAACTTGTCATATCCAGGTATATCACATCATACTGATTCAACTTCTTTTCATAGTTTGCATCTTCCGAAATATGATAGCCGGAGAATAATTCATGTGAATCACAAGTCTTATCGTAATATGCACACAGCATCTGAGCAGCAAAGGATTTCCCGAATCGGCGTGGTCTGCTGACACAGATAAACTTCTTTTCCGTTTCCATTGTGGAATTGATAATGCTAATCAAACCGGTCTTATCAACATAATCACTCTTCACAATGCTTGCAAATCCACTATTCCCTGGATTTAAATATATTCCCATCTCGCAGGTTCCCTTTCCACTGGTAAAATGACTCTTAGTCTGGTATCCAAATCAGGCATCCATTTTCCCCTGGGTACAGTAAATCTTTGATAAGAATACTACCACATTTATTGTATTTACTCAAGACACAGCAGAGTTTATGGCCGGCGTTTCCGTCTCTTGACTGACATGCAGTGCGAGAATGGGATTATGTGTCGGAGACTATGGGAAAGTTCATGATATCCGAATACGTAATGAGCGATACATTCCCCCATCTCATTTGCTCTCTCCACGCACCCTTTTGTAAATCCAGACTTGGCAAAGAGGTAGAAATGCTTCTTTGGATAAGCAAAAGGTAGCTATACAATGATCTCAGGGTCAAAAGGGGTAGTTCTATGACCCCTAAGGTATAATTGGACAGTTTTTTGCCAATTTTGCTTTTGAACTTGCAATTAACAAAGCGTGTCAAGACAGAGTGACCAATCATCAATTGGCAATACAATTTGTCAATCCAACCACCCCTAAAATTGTCAGAAACCTGTTTTTATACTGTGCAACCTTAGAATGCCGATCAGACAGATGCTAACATGACTCCGGTTTGGCGCGTAACAGTCAGTTTGAAACACTCATGCTTA
>JAFUZM010000164.1 GCA_017476605.1 Clostridia bacterium | reverse complement strand
GGCAGGAAACCTGTATCTTGTGACCGGACAGTACCGGGACCAGACGGAGGAGCGCTTTTGCATCCTGTCGGATACCGAGCATGTCTATCTTTACGCAGCCCGGGGAGACGTGACCATTTCGGCAACCGAGACGATTGTCCGTGCACTATCCCCCGAGATGGTAAACCTCAGTGATCTTTTTCCCATCACAGATGCGGAGATTGACATGCTGTTTGCCGAGGCGGCAGACATGGAAAGGAGCGGCGATGGCGAATCCGAACTATAAGAATATCCTGGATGATACCGGGAGGGAACTGGTCAATGTCCTCAGAAGGATCGTCGGCAAGCTGAGCGGCAATACGCCGGAGATGGAGAAGATCAACTACGTGGACAACAATTTCAATCTCCTCGATAGCACCGGCAAGAAGATGGTGGAAGCCCTCGCGGAGATTGAGCGCCATATGGGAAATGGCGAAGGAGGGAACATCTCGCTTGCAACTGAGGACACCAGCGGGCTCATGAGTGCCGAGGACAAGCGCAAGCTGGATGCCTTTGAGGATGCATCCAGTTATGTAACTGAGGCGAATCCGGATGTGGTGTTTCTCTCTGCTCCGGAGGAGCTGCCGGAGACCGGGAGGGCAGATGTCCTCTATGTCGTGGCATCCCCCTTTGGGCTGTACCGGTACGACACAGACTGGGAGCGTCTCGGGGAGCTGGATGAGTCAGATGTCCTGGCAATCATCCGTGAGGAAGAGGGTGAACCGTGATTCTGAAAAGCGAAAATCTTGCCTATCTCTGGGGACGAATCCGGAACCTGATCCTTTTCCATATAACCGCGCGCATTGACGCGAAGAACCCGGGCTGCCTCATGGTGTCTACTGAGTCCGGTACGCTTATGGCAGATCCCGGACTTGAGGTAAAGCAAAAGGGTGGCATATTTCTCACGGCCTCGCTTGAATCCGAGGACGCTCAGTACCGGGCCATGAGCAGCCATTACGTGGTTATGGCAGCCATTTCCGGTCTGGATCTGGTGTCCGGACTTGAAGCCATCCTGGTGGACCTGAACGCGGAGCGGGTTGAGCTTACCCGCCGGCATTATCCGAATGCATCCCAGGAAAAGACCTATGTGGTCTTTGGCAATACCAAATATACCGGCACCGGCTGCCCGAAGCTGAACAATCAGACGGATACCGGGGAACCCTGTATGGTGTTTGCCGTGGGAAAGACGCTGGTCCTGTGTCTGCCGGACCGGGAAGCACGGGAGGTTCGGGTATGGAACCGGAACAGTGTCATCCGGATGTACGGGGAACCGGAGGAAGAGGAGGACCTCATCCCACTTGGATACTATGAGAAAACCGTGCCGATGCATGTCGGGACGGGCAGTGGGGCTGTATTGCAGTCAGATCAGTGCAGCGCAGAGGGAGAACTGTCCTTTGCGGCAAACCGGGGAAGTGCAAATGGTCAGTATGCCTTTGCGGCCAATGATGGAACCGCAGGCGGCCTGGCCAGCACCGCCTTTGGAAGCGGGAATGCGCCTGGCACCAATGCGCTGGCGATTGGGATGGACACAGAGGCAAAAGGAACCGCCAGCTTGGCTGAGGGGTATGGCAACACGGCCTCTGGACTTTACAGTCATGCGGCCGGTGCCGGGACGGTAGCAGCAGGAACCGGTCAGTTTGTCTTTGGCAAGTACAACGTGGAGGATGCGGATTCTGTCTATGCCGAAATGGTCGGGAACGGGAATTCGCAGGCACGAAGCAACGCACGGACCCTTGACTGGAACGGGAACGAAGTTCTGGCCGGGCAGCTTGAATCCTCAGGTCTCATTCTGAGGGAAGGGGAGAAGCGTTATCGGCTGTTCATGGAGAACGGGCAGCTCATATGTCGGGAAATATAAAGGAGAAGATGCCCATCTTGTTGAGATGGGAGGGCAGGCGTCAGGAACATGACCGGCTTGCTTTACAAATCAACCGGAAAAAGGGAGGGAACATGGGGTACTTAAACTTAAGCGGCCTCAGCCGATTTTTGGGGAAGATTCAGGGAAAGCTGGATCTCAAGCTGGATAAAGCACAAAGCGCCAATTATGCCGGACGATACGTGACGGTTGGCAGCAGTGGAGCAATCACGTTTACCAGACCGCCGGTGTTGCTTGGCATTCCGCATCAGAATGATTCCATGGCCGTAATCACCATTGACAGCAGCAATGCCAGTGGAAGCCTTGAATGTGAGCTGTGGGATGAGGATGAGCCGTTTGTGGAGGATCGGGTCTATGGGGCACAGATGCATGTGTACACCGGATCCGGCGAGGCCTACAGCAGCTATTCCATTGCCATTTACACGGCAGCGCAGGGCGGATCTGATGCCATCCACTTTTTCACCTGTCTCATGGTGGGAAACACGCTCATTGAGATTGCCTGGGCGATCAACCCCACCAGTCTCGGTGTAAAGACGGTGGCGAGGATCAATGGGACAACCAAGTCCCTGAGCGCTGTGCTCAATGAGGCAGGACTTACGGACATTGCCCTTGACATCTGGCGGGTGCAGGCGGAGCCGAGGTAAAGGAATATGCCCATTGCATAGGCAATGGTTCTGTTACGAAACAGGTACCTGACAAAATGCCTTGGCAAACAGGAGAATCTCAATGTACTTGCAAAGGAGGATTGTGAATGATTACAGCTGAGGAAGCAATCCGGGTTGGCAGAAGCCTTTTGGGAACCCCATATGCAGAGCTTGACTGCATCAACCTGATCAAGGCGATCATCAGGAAAGCCTCTGGTGGGAACCCAAAGTATACGACGGCCGGGACCAATACGCTCTGGCGGTCCCGGGATCTTGTAGAGAAGCAGATGACGCTGTCGGATCCAAAACCAGGAATGCTGGCCTTTAAGGCAAGTGGGGAGGATGTGCACCATGTGGGGCTTGTGACGGGACCTCGGACGGTGCTGCATTCCTCGTCTGCAAAGGGCTGCGTCGTGGAAACGGATCTTTTAAACGGGCAGTGGGTTTACCTGGCAAGGCATGCCCTGATTGCAGTAAGGGAGGAAAAGATGCAGACAGATGAAATGCGGATGGCGGTGGTTGTGACGGAAAGCAGCCCGCTCAGGCTGCGCCTGGCGCCGGAAACCGGAGAGGTGATCGGGAAGATCCCGAAAGGTGCAGGCGTCACGGTGCTGAAATCCGGGGACTGGCCGTATGTGGAGTACCAGGGCCAGCGTGGATATGTCAGCGGACAGTATCTGAGGATGGGAGAGACGGCAAGCGCATATGACGTGTCTGTTTCGGAAGTTCAGGAGGAAGAGGACGTGTTGTATCCCCCGGAACCCATCCAGACGACAACGCTTATGTCTCTTGATACAGGCAACTGCATTGTGCTTGTTGGCAACTGGCGGGTAGCAGTCGATTAGAAAGGCGGATGTCATGCAGAGCTTTTTGACGCTTGGAAACATTGAGATGGCGCTGCTCACCTTTCTGGCCATCTGCTGGGCACTGTCCATGATCCTGAGTGCCCGGAGCAGCTTAAAGAAGGCACGGGAGGAAAGCGGTGCACCTCTTGCCAAGGTGCAGGAGGAGCAGCGGCGGATGGAAAAGCAGATGGAAGGGCTTGAAACTCGGGTCTACGATATGGAGCATCGTCTCAGCGATTACGGGGACAAGATGACCCTGGTGCTGCGCTCGCAGCTGTCGATCCTGGCACATCTGGTCAACGGGAATTCGATAGACAAGCTGAGGCAGTCCCTGCAGGAGATTAACGACTATCTGATTAATAGATGATTGCAGAAGAGAGGAGAATAATAAAGTGGAAGAAAGTAGAAAGTACACTAAAGAGTGGTTTTGCGCTGCTGGAATCCGCGCCTTTCGAACACTAATCCAAGCCGCTGCATCCGCAGCTCTTGTGTCCATTGGCTCAGCAGAAACAATGGGAGAAGTAGATTGGATCGTTGTGATATCAACAGCTAGCCTTGCGGCGATTGCATCGCTGTTGACGTCAATTGCGACTGGAATACCTGAAATCAAATAAAAAAGGCTGTCGAGAATTTGATATCTCGGCAGCCTTTTTTATTTGTAACTTTGGCTTATCAGAAGATACTTGTAGTAGCAAAAAACGAAAAACAGTCTGATGACTGGTTATATAAACAAAAAGCTCCTGATGGGAGCGGAACAGTTACGCATGCGCGCGATGCTCTTAGCCCCACGCCTTACGTCCAAGACGGACATGCTTCTCCTGTTGGTATTATTATATTACAAAATAGTGATGTTGACAACAATTAAAAAAGTTCGGGATTGTCATTAACATTAAAATTTGTTAAACTTTATTAAGATATTCATTTCTTAATAGTTGTGATCTTTTCCTGCGATTGATTTTACGGAGGTCTCCTTATGGAATTTATCACATCTATCGGTGATGTGCTCAAGAAATACCGATCTCAATCACATCTGACGCAGGTACAGCTTGCAGAGGAAATGGGAGTTACCAAGAACACCTACTATAACTGGGAAAACGGTAAGGCTTCTCCAAATATAAGCCAACTTAGGTATCTTTGCAATAAGTTCAGTATTCCTGCGCATGAGATTCTTAGCCTTCCGTCCCCTGCCAATCTGGAAGACGATGAAGAACGCATGCTTGAGGTTTACCGAGATCTTACTTTGTCAGAGAAGCGTCTTGCAATGAGACTACTATCTCAGATCCAGGAGAATGAGAAAGAGCATGTTTAGGCTACTTTTTCTTTTCGGGTTGCGTTGTTGTCTGAAGACTGAATACTGGGAGAATGCGATGAGGTTTCATCAAGAGTTAATTGTCGTAAAAAACTGCTGGGCTCAGGTATGGAGGTTATGGTATGGGCGTAAGCTACAACAGATTATGGAAGCTGATGATTGATAAACGAATAAGCAAAACGGAACTGACGCATAAAGCAGGAATCAGTACTAACGCGATGGCTAAACTAGGACGAAATGAAGATGTTAGGATGGTTTCCTTGAGAAAATATGTTCTGCTCTTGATTGTAAAATCGAAGATATTGTCGAAGTTGTAAACATCGAACAGAAGCAGGAGGATTTCCACTATGGAAAGCAGGAAGTATGAACTGTATCTCGATGAGAGCGGCAACTTTGAAGATGACGACCTCAAGCCAGGTTACACGCCATCCTTTGTAGGCGGCATATTGTGCTATTCGCAGGTGATGACACAAAAAGTAATTGATAGATTGATTTCGGTTCCGATTCATGCTATGGATACCTATCGAAAAGAAGAATTTCTGGGAATCATAGAAAAGCTTAAGGGATTCGGAGGACGAATCGTCCTTTTTGAGAACAATGAACGCGTCCATATCATGGATGGAGACACAACATATTTGAACATTATCACAGAAGGCTTAACAAAACTTCTGCGTGATCTTCATAATGAATCCCCACAGGCGGAAATCGAGATCAATATTCTTATCGCGACACGTCAGAATAGTGAAGAGCGAGAAAAAGGTAACAAGATCCGTATCATGGCAGACGAGTATCTTCGTCGTTTTGAAGAAAAAATGTATGTTTCGCTTGGGCGAAATAAGATCGATCATGTTGCTTTTAACATTGCCTTTGGTCAAGCATTGAAAGACAAGCGCCTAATGTTTGCAGATATTATCTGCAATACATGGCTCACCAGAAAAGGAAAAGCCAAATTTACGTCGGACGACAGAAAACGTATTGAATCTCTTTATGAGGATTGCATTCATTTTGAGGTATATGAAGATCCTGATGCTGGTTATCTGCGCAGACTTATCTCTGAGAACCGTATAGGTGAAGCTATAGCACAGTTATGCACTCATCAGAAGATGAAGAGAAACCTACAGGATACGCGAGACATCTTACTGGATCGTATTATAAAAGAATATCCAAAGGACAGAGAATTATACTTCCAGTATATGTCTCTGAAAATCGGTCAATTCAATAGACGCAGGGATTATACCATAGGAATCCGATTTGCAGAATGCTATGAAGAGCGGATTCTTGCACCGCTGCTAGAGTTGAAAGAAGTTCACGATGCAGCGGAGTACTGGATGTTCGATACGGACTTCTACCTTCTCACCATGTATGATCATATAGGAAATGCTGATAACTGTACCGAGTATTTTGAACGTTGCAATGCCCATATTGGAGTGGCCAGTCATTCTTGGGAGCATATAGACTACTATTTCAACTTCCGCATACGCGAACTAAATCGGCTGATTGGTCTGTTTGATTTTGAAAGCGTGTTGACTAAGAGTGAACCGCTTATTGAGGCGCTTCAATCTGCGAAAGAACTGTTTTCTATGATTGATCCATCTCCTGACAAAGATAACTTGCTGCGTTCCGAAACACTTGGAAAAGTATATGGTGTCCGTCTGGAAGCATATACCAATCTTCTTCATGATCATCCGGAGTATTATGAGAAGGCACTGGAGACTTCCAATCTTGCATTGGCCGAGTTTTCAAAGCCATTTGATCTGCACAGGCAATATCAGTATAGATGCCTGATGTTCGTTACAGCAGGAAAAGTTGAAGAGGCTTTGGAGGCACTCCTGCAGGCGTATGAGCTTGATTACTGTGACGGCGTATTTTCCCAATTCGTGGAAAAGGTTTTCTCCTCAGGAACAAAAGCAGATGTCTTTGCGCTGATGCACTACATCAACGTGATGCTCCTTCTGAAACAGAATAATGATAAACGTGCTGAAGAGATGAAGAATGCGCTCATGGCAAATCAGAGATTCGTAAATGAAGCTAAGGCGCCAACAGAAGATGATTATCCCTGGAATCTTATCCTTTGGAAACTGGGCAAGTACATGCGATTGGCAGGCAGTAAAAAAGCTGCAGAAGATTACATCACACGGGCAATCGCCATTACCACAAAGCATAAGGACAAGGTTACCATGTTCTCATTCGCACTCTGTATAGCAGGGGATCGTCTGAATTGGGAAACCAAAAATGATGGCTCTAATATAACTGTTTACAGGAAGCAATATGAAACATTGCTTGAACAGTTTATGAAAATGGATTTGCCGGAGACGATGCGGAAGTGGTTCTCACGAAGCTATGCTGACATAGTACCACTTAAGTAATGAATTGCGACTCACCCAATAAAGGAGGATATGAAAATGATACGAACTTGGGAGGAAGCCCTAATTGCATTGAATGGTATTGAGTCTCCTGCGGAGAAGCTTCAATTTGTTTTGAATGACATCTGGGAAGAAAATGGTGTTGAGTCCGACATATCGAGAATAAACCTCTTTATGGGACGAGCGTTTTCTCGCGGTGGGAAATATTATATTCATGAAATTCAGACGATTATTGGAGAGCCACTTGGTTACAATCCTTACGCAACTGAACAATGGGAGCTTACTGCATCTATAGGGAGCACCATACGTTTCCAAGAAGGAGAGGGAGTGGTATTTGAGGCTAGGATCGATGCATTACGGGGCAATTTCCAATTGATCAAAACAAAGAAAATCAATACATTCGAACAGCTGGGTATTGTTAGTTATGACCAAGTAATCGACGGGATTTTAACCAAAGGATTTGCCCCACAATATCGTGATAATTTGCTTGAGTACCAGTATCATCAAAAATGGCCCGAAGCATTTCAAGAATTCCTGAATCAGAGAACTACAGTTGATAGTTTGCGCGCTGAAGTGGACAATATTCGCCAACAAATATCAGATGCCGAAAAAGAAAGGAATGACATTATAGAAGCCACTGAGAGAAAGAAAGGGGAAGCAGAAACTGCTGCACGAGAAGCTGAACAAGCTGCGCAGGAACGAATAGAGGCAGCAAGAGCGTCAACGGCTTCATTACAATCAGAAATAGCCTTGTCTGAAGCAAAAAAACGGCAAGCAGAGGCGGAGGTTCAATTAGCAGTAACACAAGTTCGTGAATTGCAAACTCGAATTGATGCTTACCGTCATCGTTATGAGACACTTTTCCCTTTGAACTCTGATGAGTTGGAGTATTTAAAAAGTGCTACATTAGTTATTAGCAGCCCCGATTCACTGCAATCAATCATTTCACGTTTAGAGTATTCATATGATCCCAACCAAATAGTTACGTTTCTTATGGCACTTAACACATCTCAGATCATTGCGCTCTGTGGTGACCCCGGCACAGGGAAAACCAGTTTTGCGCGACAAATGGCGAGTGCCCTTGGCGCTAAGTTCCATTTGATTGAAGTGCAGAACAACTGGACAGACCGCTCTGATATTCTTGGCTTCTATAATCCAACGAATGGCAC
This sequence comes from Clostridia bacterium, assembly GCA_017476605.1. Taxonomy (GTDB): domain Bacteria; phylum Bacillota; class Clostridia; order Christensenellales; family Aristaeellaceae; genus Ventricola. Next base: position 9,273 of record JAFUZM010000164.1, on the reverse strand, counting down.
TTATCAGAGCACACCCTTTCTGGATGCACTGATCGAAGCACGAGATGAAGAGGAGTATTGCATCAAGCATAATTGTGACTGCCGTCTTCACATCATTTGCCTTGATGAGATGAATCTGGCTCGTGTTGAGTATTACTTTGCGACATTTTTGAGTCTCCTTCAACAAAAGCCAGAAGAGAGGGTTCTTTCCGTTCTCCCTTGGGACTCGACAAACAAGGCGAATAATGATGCTGCTGCATCTGACAATGACGATAAACTGCTAAGGTATCGACATCTTTACATACCATCAAATGTGCGTTTCGTGGGAACAATGAATATGGACGACACCGCACAGAACTTAAGTCCCAAAGTCGTTGATCGATGCATATTTATTGAATTCAGCAAAACTGCCATAGCTGAAGAGAATACTGAGTATAGGTTAGAGAACGCATATTTTCCGGCGCGTTATTTCTCCGAGACTTGGTCTCCAAGCGCTATGCCAGAAATTGACCAGGAATTGTCTCAGATCTCTGCTGATCCCAAAAAAGGAGAATCCGGATTTATTGCAGGACCGCGTCTGAGGAAATATGCAAAATGTATGTGGCCATTGTATCGTCTTCTTGTGCCGGACGGTTCAGTTGCTGCATATGATGATCTGCTCCTTTGCGGGAAAGTCTTGCCATCTATTTCTTCTGTTTCACAAGCATCAAAAATAGGTACGGAGTTTCCATTGGCATGCAAGAGATTGGAAGATGGCCAAGTACGCGGCAAGCGACTTCATCCCTACGACACTGATAGTTGGAGTTATTGGGAGTAATATAGATGGAAATCAAAGCATATCGAGTGAGATTTAAGGGTAAAGAGTCTTTAGGCGTACCGTTAAAGTCAGATCCGTTACTTGATGTTATGCTTGTAAAAGAGGAACCGGATGCATACATTACGGATGAGTATGTTGGTTTTGCTGTTTCGACACATGATCGAGGTGATGCAGCTCAGGCGTCGACTGAAGGCGGTTACTATCAAATTGCCTTTAGAATTATGTATGAGGCCACAGAACTTGAGATGGGCGGATTGAAACCTGACGATCTGGAATTGGTTTTGGACAAAGATCACGGCAATCCTTTGATTTTCAATCTTCAGATGAATCTATGGTACCAACAAACATTTTATAAAGCAGATGGACGACCATTGACAAAAAATGATATTGAAAGCAATAGAGAATATGAGAAAAAATATGCACAAGAACTTCGCTTTGTGGACAGCATTACAACTGCTGGTGTCTTTTCGGTATACTTAAGGTCCAAGATTGATTCCGCTGTTATTTTTTGCAAGAGGAAAGTATATGTCTTGCCCTCGTTACTAAACGCCGAGCAATATAAACACATGTTGGGTCGACTTTTAGCAATCCATGAAAGACTTGTCATCAGTACTGAAAGCGCTGTTGGTATTGGTGGTCGTGATCCTCAACAAAGAATCCACCAATTTGGCAACCCGCAGTATGATGCTGAATTATGGCAGAGATTAAAACCAGATATACAAGCGATCATGCATATGCCTGCAATCGCGCAGGAAAAGAGCTATTGTAGACTGCCATATAATAAATTACGACGGTTTGACAGCAGAGTAATGCGTTCGTTCATTCGTTCAGGTGGTCAATGGGCTGAAGGAGTTGTATATACTGATGACCATGATACACAAGAAAATCGAATAATTAAACGTATTCTTCAGCGTTTTTCATCGACAGTATTGCCGTCAAAGTGCGAAACAAGGTTCGAAGAAGCAGAGATTGATAGACGAATTTTAAAAGAACTCTCAGATCAGTTTACTCCTGACGCCTTGTCTTGGTATAAAAGAGCGCAACAGCAAATTACCGCTCCTTCTGTAGAGCGTGAGTATCAAAGCCGCTTTTCTGTTAGTCAAGGAAAGTTTCAAGGCACTGGTTATCAGAATGGTCGGAAGAAACGTATTTATTTTAATTATAATCCGTATAATAGTATGTTTGAAATTCGGACTAACCCTCCAGAAAAATGGAACCCGGAAAAGGGCTCTATGACGATTCATGATTTCACCTATTATCCGTTATCTGATTCAGAACATCCATGCGGCCTATGTTTGTCTACAGAAGATTTTAGCACTGCATTAGAAATCATACTTATATTATCAAAACTACATGAAGCTGAGAAAAGTTCAAACCTACAACAAAATCAGATAGATATAACTTATTACGGAAGATACTCTTTAACAACCCAAAGTGATTATTATGGCTATGGATGTGGACCTGATGTTACTGATGTGGATGTAATTACAATTGATGGTGTTACGTCTTGCCGCTTTTTAGGAGATAATTCCCAGCGCCGGCAAGTGTTATCACTTTTCGATCTATATAGAGAGATCCTGAATTCAAACGCTCTAAAATATATGGCAAAGGTTCCAGAGATGGAAATTGTTGAATTTGTTTTATCTCGAAGAGCTTATTACACAAAAATAAACACTCGCATTGATAATGCAAACATGGCTGTTTCTGCAAATTATGATATACAAAATACTTTGTCAGATCCATGGTTTGCAGCAATTACCCCTGTTCGCAATTTACACTTCGAACAAACACCTTTGTTCATTTATAACACTCATTATCGCTCTATCTACAACATTTTACATGAGATAGTTCAGTATCATCCTTTGCTCATAAGCGATTTTGAAGAAAACTTGTTTGGGGTACATGAGACACATCTGATTTATGAATACTGGGTGTTTTATGAACTACTTAATAGGTTCCTGAATTTGGGATTTGTTTTTGATGAGAACACAAAACAAGTCAACATGCAGTTGCGCCATTTATTCGTTGATTATCTTCTGCGCAACTTGATGCCAGAAGGATTTACGATTTGCTTGCATAGAAATATAGCTAAGCTTGATGACTTTGGTGCCCCATCTGGTGAAATAGATACAATTGAAATTATGGTTGGGTTCAATTGTGTATTTGGTGATCAGAAAGCACCAGCCCAAAGAAAGTACGACAAGTATTTGACACCGGATTTCTTTGTTCGGGTAACAAGAGAAGATGGTTACCATTGGTATTTTTTTGATGCCAAGTATGAGATGTATACAGAAGAAATGCTGTATAAGCGGGTAGAGAGAGGAAAACGAAAGAATAGCATAGCCGATGTTTGTGTTGATAAGTATATCAGTAAAATGCATGAAAGAGGATTTATCGAAGAGTTCTCTAATTTCCATTCCAAGAAGTTTCCTACATGTTGGAAATCAGAATTTCTACATAAACATTATATAGAAGGTTCATATTTGATCATAGCACAGTATCAGCATGAACCGAACGAACAGATAGCAGCAAAGGATCGACTATGTGGTGACCTCTCACGTAATATTATTAGCGAAAGGCCTATGCATAGGTATGGCTCCATTGTTTTCAGACCGGGTAAAGAAGATGAAATGACTTCTCTGCTACAAATGATTTTTGAGTACAAAGAAGGTGCTCTGTTGGTGCATTGTGGCAAACCTGTATTTGGAAAAGGAAAGGCACGTAATAGACTGGATATCTTTTATAATGACTCCGACCTGTCTAATACCGTAGCCATGATTCATGTTAAGCAGAAAATCAGCCAACGCCCCTTAACATTGTTTGCTTGTTGGGATTCATCATATGAACATGGGCCGAGCCCCAATGCCAATATTACAATATCTCCACAGTTAACGAAAGGCGGAAGATATAAATACTATGTGTCATGCGACTGCGGAGCTAGACGGTATGAGAATTATTGTGTGGGACGTAACTGCCGTCGCGAAATCATCAAACATAGTAGTGGGAACTTTCATTACAGAAGAACCGCATCAGGTTCAGGGGTTGACAGATGGAATTTCGTTTGTACTTTCTGTGGTAAAGACATTGATCCTATGGAGGAGGATGCAGAGGAAGATATTTCGGAGGAGGGTGATAGAATGTAGAACAGCACATTGTTTGCGCCAATTACTGCAAATTAAATGAGCCAGCTGCAGACCGTGTAATCCGACGATGGCGGACAAGCATTATGATTTCGGCCGGACAGCGGCCGCACGTTTTTCGTTCAAAATTACTTGTTCACGAGTACCAACAGCCGCATGAATGCCGGACAGACTCTTCTCGCTTTTCAGGAGTTTACGTTTCGTGAACAAATGTCTCGAAGGGCTGCTTTCCGGAATGCGCTTCCCCCAGGAATGGGGGACGGGAGGGGGCGATAAGCCACTCATCCCTGCAAGCGTTCCCCGCGGTATAATGGGGGGCTGTGAGGGGGACAGCAAGCGTCTGATCCTGCTTTCCATCACGCAGGTACACCCACTTGCGGGGATTCCAACCGGTCAAGGGCGAGCGAAGCGACGTGCATTTACCCTTGACCGGCTGGAAAGCGTAGCCACTTGTGCTCGGTAAAGAATATTCAACACGCTGTTGAGAATCCCTTGAAAGCTTTAAACCGCATGCAAAAGGACCCTCATACTACATGCAAAAGTTCACGATTCGTTTACCAAACAGCTAAGAACTGTCCATTTTCATGAGAATCTTGTCCGTGAATCCATGCGAATTCTGTCCGCTTTGGATGCGAATCTTGTCCATTTTACATCATATTTTTGTCCGCCGAGCATGTGGCGCGTGTCCAGCGGACATCATAACGCTGTCCTTTTTTCATGCGGTTAAACGAAATTAAAAGAACCACATTATATCGTTTAATAATGTGGTTCCTTTCAATTTCTCAACTGCCAAGAACATTCCTGATAAACGCTGTGGATAAAGAACTGTATATATCGATATGGTTGTGCGGAGCCGCTACTCACAGCCGACTAACACGATGTACCCCTTCTTGTAACAAGTGTTATTATCCCAACAATGGAAAGAAGCATTAAAGCAGTATATTCCAATGGCTTGTAAATCTCTCCTGTTGGTGGCATATATCGTATAAACGCTGTCCCACCGTTATAAAGGCGATCTTGTATACCTATATTGCTATTCGCATATTCAACGTAGTAGCCTGTCGGTACTTCTACCATCATATAGTATTCTGCATTAGCTGAAAGATCGTAAGCATCATATGTCCAGAAATCTGTACTTTTCTGAGTTTCAAGTAAGAAGTGATCTCCCGTGACGCCATTTTTATAGAAACGAACTTTTGCTTTCGGATGCTCCGAAGAAACCTGCCATACAACATTTGCATGAAACTCAACATCTGTATGTTGATCTGTATCTGTTTTATTCAATAGAGTCCAGGATAAAGCAACCGGTGATAATCCTACCAACGTCATATGAATCCCATCTTTTTCTGCTGTGACAGTAGGGTACTCGATTCCACCTGTTACAGTTCCAAGAAGTTCAGATGTATGAGTAAACATATGAACTGCATAGAATGAATAACTCATATCTGTACCATCAGGATATGGAACGATGGCATTGACTCCTTCTCTAAGAAAATACTCATCCGGTGCCTCTATCCATGTTTCGCCATTATCAAACGAAATCAGAAGTTTAATATCATAAAATTGAGTATTCTCATTTGCAGCCTTCGGATTAATTTGAGTTAGCTTGCTAACCAAATCGTCTTTCAATTCTTGCACTGTCGAATACTTTAATCCGGGAGAAACTTCTGTTAATTCATCCGCAACTGTTTCGATACGATTTACAACCAAAAGTGTAAAAGTTGTTGAGTATCCATTCCCACAATCATATTCATAGGTAACTTCATTGGATGTCGGAGTTAGGTACATGCCGTCTACAATGCCGCCTTGCCAATTGGATGCTCTATTAATGTCAAAATTACCCGGCAGAGTAGAGAGATCAAACATGGAATCTTGAATGATATAAGTATTTCCTTCAAAATCATAGCTATAACCCGAATAAAAATTCAAAGCATCTAATTGCAAACTTGTTAATTGATTTCTTCCACAGAATAGCGTGTTTAACTTAGAATTCGCAGATAAATCCAATTCTACAAGTTTATTGTTCGTGCAGTAGAGGCTAGTTAACTCCGGATTTGAGGAGATATCCAGTTTCTGGATTTGATTATTGTTGAAAATTAATTGGTTCAGTTTTTTCGCAGGACTTACATCTATGTAGGAAAGATTATTAGTATCAAATTCGAGATTCGTCAAGGAAACACAGTCTGAGATATCTAGTGCTTCCAGTTTATTATAGCCAAGTTGTAATACTTCCAAAGCTGTACAACCACTCAAATCTACAGAGTCTATTTCTGAGAATCGACATAATGCCATTTTAAGTTGTGAGTTATGCGAAAAATCAATTGATGATAATTTTGTGTGGTTTCCATAAAAGCTCGTAAGTTTTCCATTATTGCTCAGATCGATTTCTGATATATCTGTATCCCTTATCCTTAACTTTTGCAAGTCTACATTTTGCCTCACGTCTAAAGATTCAAGCGGATTAAATTCGCAATTAATGTATTCTAATTTTGGATTTTTGCTTACATCAAGGCTCGTCAATTGGTTATAAGAACAATCTAGCTCGAATAAGTTGGAAAAATACTCAATTCCTTGCAAAGACTGTATATCCAGTCCAGATACAAAGATTCCATTTATTTGATCAATTTCATCCGTTGTGAAACATAAGTTGCGATCATCATCACAAAATTCCTTAACATAGTTACGAAAATTTGTATCTGGAAAGTGTTCCTGATCTATTGGAATTCCGTCTACAGGAATAAGCGTAAATGTAGTTGTATATCTTCCTCCACAGTCATACTCATATGTCACCTTATCCTCTTTTGCCGTTAGAATCGTTCCATTTATTGTTCCACCCTGCCAGTTAGATGCTCTATTTATATCGAAATCGCCTGGCAGATTCGAGAGATCAAAAACTGGGCCTGGGATTTCGCGAATGTTTCTATCAAAATCGTATTCATTTTCATCAAATGTCAGGCTTCCTAAATTCAAACTGGAAAGCTTATTCCCAGCACAATACAATATCGTTAAATATGGATTATTTGAGATATCCAATTCAATCAATTCATTGTCATTACACTCCAAAATATTGAGTTTTGTATTCTGTCTTATATCAAGTTTTTTTATCTTATCATCAGCAATTAATAAATCTTCCAATTCCTTGTTATTGGAAACATCTATTTCAGATAAGTTAGGATTGCCATCAAGAGCTAGTACTGCATTTCATAAGAAGTAGTGCATTATTTTGTAGTGCAAAATCGATATATCAGTATTGAATAATGCACTACTATATGTCATAATATTACTACAATATAATTCGCATTGTTCTCTCTCACTCCGAAAGCATTCAAATATTTGCATAAATATTTGATATTAGATTGACACTGACCTCGACGTAGTGTATTATACTGTCGGAGGTGGCAGTGCAAATGTCATGTGTAGTGTATCAAACCAATAAAAGAACAGGAAACATGTACGCGTATGAATCCTTCAGCTATAGAGACCCTGTAAGCAAGATGCCTAAGTCAAAGCGCACCTTTCTTGGTCGCGTTGATCCTGTGACCAAGGAGTTTCTTGATCCCGAACGTGCAGCACGTCTGAAAGAGAAACACGATAAAGAGAAACATCCACCAGCAGGAAACGATGTAAAGAAGTCTCAATCCTCAGCAAGCCAGGATAGCAAGGAAAATGAGCAATTTAAAGATGAACTCCAGGCGCTTAAAGAGCTGATGATTCAGCAGAATGAGAAGATTGCTGAGATCCAAAAGAGCACAGCAAAGACACAGAATATGCTGACCTCTATCGCTGATGTTATTCAGAAATCCGTTGCCACACCTTAATCTTTACTCAAACAGCACTATGACAAATAGCAATCATGATGTGAGTGTGATTGCTTGAAAAAGCATTTTCTGTAATGATTTTTGATGAAGGAGACGAATTCTATGCGTACAACAACCCAGTCTCGTATTCCACCTCTCTCTGATGCTGTGATTGACATTCTTAAGAACTATGCGAGCCCATTATGGCGTTCGAATACACTGGCTCAATATACTCGTTCCAGAGTTATTCTGCTTGCAATAAACCAGGTTCCTATCACACAGATTTCTCAGCGGGTGTCACTGTCTCGTAATCGCGTCAGTTTCTGGATTCAAAAGGCAACTCAAATGGCATCATTGTTGAACGATGTCGCTGTCAACGTTCCAGATAAGCTGGATATGTTTGTCCGCGTATTACTCAATGATGCCGCGAAGAAAGGAGCACCTCCGAGGTACACTCCTGCAATCCGGGCTATGATTGTACGCGTCGCCTGTAATAATCCAAAGGATTACAATATCATTCGCAGCCATTGGAGTCTGCCTACATTGAAGATGGCACTGGTTGATCGCGGGATTGTCAGTGAGACGATTGGTTTGTCGACACTGTATAGAATTTTGTCAGATTTTGAGTTAAGACCTCACAAGAACCAGTATTGGCTTCATTCTGCCGATAAAGATGTAGACCCAATTCGATTCAGAATTATGGTCCAGGAAATCAACGCGTTATATCATACGGCGCAAATTATTGCCCAGATGGGAGGCAATGCCGATCTTCGGATATTATCAACCGATGAGATGACAGGCATTCAAGCATTAGAGCGGATTCATCCAGACTGGGCTCCTGCACCGGGGATGACAGCAAAACGTGAATTCGAATATATCAGGCATGGTACAACTACGCTAATTGGATTTCTTGATGTTGTTACAGGCAAGATTCTGGAACCGTTCTTAAATCCAACGCGCACTGAAGTAGATTTTGCCGAAGCTCTCAAACAAGCAATTGAAAGCGATCCTGATCAAAGTAAGCAAATTGTCATTATCGCTGACAATCTTACTGTGCATGTATCAGAAAGCGTAGTTCGGCTGGTAGCAGAGAAGATTGGCTACACAGGAGATCTTGGTGAAAAAAATACGCGTGGAATCCTAAAAAACAAAGAATCCAGAATTGCGTTCTTAACAGATCACTCTCATCAAATCAGATTCTGCTTTACGCCCAAGCATTGTTCCTGGATGAACCAGATCGAAGTGTTCTTCGGCATTATCAATCGTCAACTTTTACGTCGATCAAGCTATAAATCCGTAGAAGAAATGGAAAAAGACATCCGAGATTATGTTAAGCAATACAATGATCTGTTTGCTCATCCTTTTAAGTGGATGTACCACATTTCCCCGCTGGTAGCATAACAATGCTCTGCTGAGAAGGCACTTGTGTATGTCTATTTCAACGGATATGAGCGTATGCTTATCTTTGTAGTTTTATGGCGATACATCGCCATAATTTTTCTCAACTTTATGCACTGTTACTTGTAGAATGCAGTACTAG
>JAFUZM010000163.1 GCA_017476605.1 Clostridia bacterium | reverse complement strand
GCACGGTGTCCAGCTTGTTAAAGCCCCCGGAAAAAGGAAGGTTTATCGCCCCTTCTATTCCGCTGACCAATACCTCATCCGGTTCCCTGAGATCAAGGAGCGTCACTTTATCAAAATCCAGTTTCGAAAACTGCTCTGCCGAAATGTGTTTTCCTGTATTCTCACTGCTCATGCGATTTGTTCTCCTTCCACGATCCCAAGGAATTCTTTTCTCGCCTCTCCATTCTCGATGTGAAAGGCATTCAGTACCGGTTCTGCCTCAGCAAACGAGAGAATCATATACACGGCTTGCCGATCATATGCCAGACGTTTGTCCTCCTCCGAAGGCCTTGAGGGGGTCTTCGGATGTGAATGCCAGTTCCCAAGAGGCTTCAGTCCAAGCTTTCTCATGTCCCGAATCGCATCAAGCTGTTCCTTTGGATCCAGGCTGAAATGCTCCTCTGACTGATCTGTGTTGGTCAGAAGATAGACCTTTGAGACGATCTTCTCCCCATCCTCCGATATGGTCCCTGCCAGCAGACCGCAGGCCTCTTTCGGGTACTGTGTGCGTGCCTCCAGGAGCATCCGATCATATTCTGCCCGAACCAGCCATATTCTTTCCATTTCACTGTTCACGGTTTTTCCCTCCCGGAGATAATTCGCAGGCCGGCTGTTCATAGTCGATCAGCTCCGTTATGGACGGATGAGCACTGCATATCGCACATCCGTCCCCTCTCGGTGGCAGCTTTACCGTATGGAACTTCATACTGAGTGCATCAAAGGTCAAGAGCTTTCCCGTCAGAAGCTCTCCTGCCCCAGTGATGTATTTGACCGCCTCAAGCGCCTGCAATGAGCCGATCACGCCTGCCATCGCTCCAATCACCCCCGCCTCTTTGCATGTCGGCACAGCCCCTTTGGGTGGTGGTTCCTTAAAAGCACATCTGTAACACGGAGACTCCCCAGGCAGAACGGTCATCAGCTGCCCTCTGAACCGGATGATGCCCGCGTGAGAAAAGGGAATCTTTTCCATAACACAGGCATCGTTGATCAGGAATTTAGCTGCAAAGTTATCCGTCCCATCCAGCACGAAATCATATCCGCGAATCGTTTCCCGAATGTTGCTGCTGGTTAAAAACGTGTGATAGGTTTCCACCCGGACATTCGGGTTAATCGCTGTCATTGTTTCTTTTGCTGAGTCAACCTTTGGGTTGCCGATATCCCGTGTCGTATGGATCACCTGTCTTTGCAGATTGGAGAGATCCACCACATCCGCATCTGCAATCCCAATCGTCCCCACGCCTGCAGCGGCAAGGTACATCGCTGCAGGTGCATCAAGTCCTCCGGCACCGATGATCAGCACCCGTGCCTCCTTAAGCTTCTTTTGCCCCTTATATCCGATTTCCTTCAGGATCAGGTGCCGGGAATACCGTTCCAGTTCTTCGTTTGTGAGACTCATCTGCCGCCTCCCATAAAATAGAGAAACTCTACCTCATCGCCCTCACGGACGATTCTGCTGTCAAAGTCTTCTCTCCTCACAAATTCCTCGTTGATGGATACGCTCACATATTCCGGCATCTCCACCTTTTCCAGTTCCAATAACCGTGAAACAGATGTTCCCTCTGCGATCTGCTTTTTCTCTCCGCTGATTGTAACTGTAGTCATACCCTTCCGCTCCTTTTCGCCAATGATCTGTTGTCTTGCTGTCTGAACAAATGGAAAGCACCCGTTTTCCCTCCATTTGGGTGAAACGTCTCCACTGTGCCTTCTGTCTGTTATGTCCTGTTCAGTTCCGCCTCAATTTTGTTTTCCAGTCCTGCCGGTTTTTCAAAGGGTGCAAAGCGATCTGCCACATTTCCCTTTCGATCAATCAGAAACTTTGCAAAGTTCCACTGAATGCGGCCGGGCTTTTGCTCCTTCAGGTAGACATACAGCGGGTCTGCATCTTTGCCATTGACCTTGATTTTTGCAAAGCGAGGAAACTTTGTATCGTAATGCAGCTTGCAGAACGAGTCGATCTTCTCCGCGCTTCCAGGAGCCTGGAAGGCAAACTGATTGCAGGGAAAATCGAGGATTTCAAATCCCTGATCATGGTACTTTTCATAGAGAGCCTCCAGCCCCTCGTATTGTGGCGTCAGGCCGCATTTTGTCGCTGTATTTACGATCAACAGCACCTTTCCTGCATATTGAGACAGGCTCACCTCATTGCCCTTATTATCGGTTACCGTAAAATCATACACGTTCATCTTCTGAATCCTTCCTTTATCGCAGTTTTCCCTTTCTGTTGGTCCATATTGCATGCTGTGATATTGCTTCTTGTTTTCTTTCGCGCCGATCCTCAAAGAATCCTTCAGCTCGAAATCCTTCTTCAGGCTTACACGTCTATGGTAGACCTCAATTATGTAGACTTTGTGTAGTTTCGCGAATTTGTTGCACTTTTCTCATTCCCCATTCATCAGAAAGAGTTTCCACTTTGCTGAAGGCTGTATGTAAAATGGAAACACAAAAAACGATCACACTCTGTTTTCAGAATGTGATCGTTTCCGTACCGTCATGCCAATTGTCCGTATATCTTTCTCAGCCATCGTTTTTCCGGTATTTCTTCTGCAGGGGAAGAGCTTCCATCTGGACCTGCTCCGCAATACTCCGGCAACGCCCCGCCGAAATTCCGGCTGCCTTCCCAACAGACATCAGTTCCTTCATGCCAGGATCCCGCCCATTTCCATCCACAGTAGTCGTGTGTTCACCATAATACGTGTTGCTAAAGGTCAGATCATACGCCGGTGACAGAGACCATTGATCCTTTTCTGCATTGTAAAGAAACGAGAAGTTTTTGCTGTGATCATCCCGGTTGTGTGCAAACACATTGAAGCACATTCGTCGGTACATCTGCTCCACTTCCTCTTTTCGATCCCGACAGAGGATTTTGGTCAGTTTCATCAGTGTATGGTAGTCGAGATTTGGTACTCGCCAGTCCTGCTCCAGCAAGGCTGCAGCGGTCATCACATGGTGCCGCCTTGTCATTCCATCTGTCCCTTGAGTGCGATCAAAACGCCGAACGGCAAAATATCCCTTGCAGCGCTTTGAGGGAAGCAATCTCGTCTCCGGCACTACAATTCCACAGCGTCTGGCCGAGTCCATATACTCCTTTTCCAAGAAACCTGCCTCCGGATCATCCGCGGAAGCCGGAAACTTAATGATCCACTCCTCCGTCATCACCTTTGGACCGGCACCGCCAATCGTTCCGGCGAGAGCATACAACTCATCTGCATCCTGACTCTCTTCCCGGCTCAGGATGCGCCAGCATTTCTCGGCCAGGACGTCGAGATCTTCAAGATCCTGCGGCTTTCGCCTCTCCCACTCCGGCAGATAGCAAAGTGCACCCATACCACTGCTGCCAATGATGGATAGGCGTGTCAACTGACCAACCTCATCCATATTCATGCCATGGGATCTGAGCATGCGGTTCATCAGGAGTTGCCCCCAGGCATCCGGAAGACTATCCGCAAAAACACCAAACAATCCTCCGAAGGCATTGGATGATGGAACAAACACATCCGGTTTCAAGGGGAGCGAAAATGGACTAATGGGAAAACCACTGCTCAGCCATTCCTTTGTGTAAGCAAAGGCGATCCGATGATTCGCAGTTTCAGATAAGGTACCTACAGCCTTACCACCATAGAGTACATCCAGTTTAATGCCGTTCACGGATGACCTCCTCAATGCTTCCATATGGCACATCTTCAAACAGTTGTCTGATTTCACCCGCACACTCCATTGCAATGGCAATCTTTGTCAGTGAAAGCAAGGAAATCTGCCCGGTCCTCTCAAAACGTTTAATGCTGCCAAAACTGACGCCAGACAAGTCGCTTAATTGTTCCTGCGTTATCCCGCGGCGTTTTCTAACTCTGCTGATGCGTTTTGCCACCTTGAGATTGATTTCCTCCGCCGTTTCCCAAGTATACTCATTCATTTCTTTCCTCCGGATAAAATATGATCTATTTTCTGCAAATATGCGGATTATAGACAAAATATGATCCGTAACTATATTATCCCAATTAGCGCAATTATGCAAACAGACCTTGCTTGAAAATCGCAACAGCTGCGCAAATGCAATATGAAAGAGCATCGGCATAAAGCCGATGCTCTTTCTGTCACTCATTGGTGCGGAATGCTGCTGTTTCCAACATATGGAAAGGCATTCCCGCCGGATGATATCCCCGGAACACATCATCCGATTCGTTTTTGAATCGTCAGGATATTGTGTCCATTTTCAAATCGATATGTAACGTTGTCCATTGATTTCTTGACCATAAAGATTCCAAGGCCACCCACTTCGCGTTCCTCTGCCGCGAGGGTGACATCCGGATCCGCTTTTTTAAGCGGATCAAATGGAATGCCACTGTCGATACAGGTAATGGACACAGTGTGGGCGCCTTCATCATCGTCAAATTGCACAGTAGCGCTGCCGGTTTTATCCGGATAAGCATAATGGGCAATGTTCGTAAACAGCTCATCCACTGCAACATCAATCTGCAGCTGCGCTTTCATCGGGCAATCCAGTGCTTCCAGCTGTTCCTCAATAAAAGCAGTAACCTCAGGAATATTGTCGATCACTGCTGCCAGGGTCCGTTCTTTCATGCCAGTTTCCCACCTTTCCCGTCCACACCTTTATATTCAAGACACAGCATGGTCAGATCATCAAACTGCTCCGCATCCTTCACAAAATCATCCACATGTGCGCGAACATTTTTAAGTACTTCCTGAGGCGCAATGTCCGGCTTCTCATTCAGAGCTTCGATCATTCGATCTGTACCAAACAGTTCCTTATCCGCATTTGTGGCCTCAGGCACGCCATCTGTGTATACAAATACCTTTGCACCGGGATCAAGCTGGATTTCGTATTCCCGATACCGGACCCCCTCCATGCCTCCGATGACAAATCCGTGCCGATCCTTATACAATTCGTAGTTCCCATCCGGACGCTTAAACACAGGATACTCGTGTCCTGCATTGGCACATGTCAATTTGCCGGAGGAAAGCTCCAGAATGCCAAGCCATACGGTCACAAACATCTCTGCTTCATTATTGGAGCAGACGGCATCATTGGTCCGGCGCAGAATCTCTGCTGGAGAGTGACCCATCATGGCCACGCTTTGCAGGATGATCTTGCTGGCCATCATGAACAGTGCGGCAGGTACCCCTTTGCCGGATACATCCGCTATCACCATACACAGATGATCATCGTCCACGAGGAAGTAATCGTAGAAGTCTCCACCCACTTCCTTGGCCGGATCCATGCTGCCG
>JAFUZM010000162.1 GCA_017476605.1 Clostridia bacterium | reverse complement strand
GGAACATTATATTAAGATCAGACCACGGTCTCAATTCAAAGATCATCCTCATTTTATCGTTGATCATTTGTATAAAAATTCATTTTACAGTGTTCTTTTAGCTTCAATTTATGCACTGAAACTTATGAAATGAGCTACTAGGAATGCGGTAAGGTCATCTGCCGCATACATGCAGTGAATGACCGGATTAATCAGAATCAGTTTCATAGATTCAAACAGGCAATGGAGTATTCATCCATACAGATTGTGTTAGAAAAGGCTAACGTGTATTCTAACGGAGTTTATCTACAAAGTCAATAGATATTTTAAAAATTGCTGACGGGTACTCGAATACGCACATTCCTTCCCGGAAGTATCAGCGGGTTTTGGGGACACAGACACACCGGCAAGCGGGCATATGCCTGCTTGCCGGTGTGTCTTAAGATTCGTTTTGTGCAGGTTGTTTAAAGGTCACCGCAGACCCGAGCGTGTATATGGTCTGTCCATCCGTGTCATCTCCATACAGTTCTATTATATAGAGGAGATTCCCCTCTCGGGCGACCAGCATCGTCCCACTCGCACTCGTATAATAGACAGCGGGAAGATCCCCGATCACATATCCCGAAATGATCTCGGGTACCCAGTCGGAAAGCGCCAGTGTCTCCATATAGACCGCGGAGGAGACACGCATCACGCGAATCCGGCGGCCATCCGGAAGCAGATAGCTGCAAATCAGCCGCTCATATCTCTGCCCGTTGATTTCACCGGAATCCATACTCTGGCTTTCAAAATAGTCAGAAAGCTCCTCTATCGTCGGTATTTCCGCCCACCCATCCACCGTTTCTCTCTGAGTGAGCATCGTAAATATGCTTTCGTTTTCCATAAGACTTTCGGGCGGCTCATTCTGATAGACAACAAGCCCCGTTAAAAAGACTGCAGTGAATATGGTAAGAATATACCAAAGCAGATCGCCAAGTATATGGCTGAGAACGTGCTTCCTCTCTCTCATGCCTCGGCATCCTCAGAAGCGCTTTCCTCCTGGAGCTCCTGCTCCTGTTGCTCGGCAACCTCGCTTTCGATCAGGTCGACAAACTGCCGTGCAACCCGCGGGGAGCGACCACTGTGGGACAGTGTCCAGGCTCTTGCCCTTGGCATCAGGGTCTCCCAGTCCGCGTCTATGCCGCGGCTTTCAAGCAGCCGGCGGCAGATGTCAAAGTATTCATCCTGCGTCGGCTCGCTGAACGTCAGCCGCAGATCAAAGCGGTCTGCAAGAGAAAACTTTTCCTCAAGGGTATCCCGCGCATTGACATCATCCTCCCGCTCAGAGAAGGACTGGCGTACGATGTTTCGGCGATTGCTGGTGGCATAGACCACCACATTCTGCGGCCGCACCTCAAGTCCGCCCTCAAGCACGGTTTTGAGTGCCGTATACTCCGGGCAGGAATCGTTGAAGGCCAGATCATCCACAAAGATGATGAACTTGCAGGGCTGGCGGCGTAATGTGGCAAAGATCTGTGGCAGATCCGTCAGATGCTGCGGATGCACCTCGACAATACGCAGTCCATCCTGCCAGAAATCATTGACCAGCGCCTTGACCGAAGCCGACTTGCCGGTTCCCTTATCACCGTAAAGCAGAATGTTTCCGGCATTCCGCCCGGAAAGAAGCCTCTTTGTGTTTTCCACCAGCGTCCTGTGCTGGCTTTCATAGAGAATCAGATCGGACATCATGATGGGATCCGGCTGCGAAACGCCTCGGATGCCCACCGTCCCGGATTCCCAGGTCGCAGCGGCATACTTGGCGAAAACGCCCGTTCCCTGATGTCTGAAAAACTCAATCACGCGCTTTACGCCATCCCGGCTCAGCATGGACAGATCCATCCGGCCGTCCGTGATCTCCCCGAGCTCCGGCTCCCATACCGGCAGGCGTACCGCCGTATTGCCCGGCAGGCCTGCACGCTCGCTGAGGAGCAGAAACAGAGCCGGTTCAATCGAGGTCAGATGCCCCAGCGTCTCAAGATCATGAGCAAGTCCGCTCATGAGACTGTAAGGGAGCTCCTCACACTGCGCGCAAATCCTGGCCACGTCGCTTTCGGTAAACAGGATGGTCTCAAGCACCTCCCGTGCAAAACCGCCGCGGCCGTCCGCAATGGTTTGAAGCCAGGCGTTGTACACGCCGCAGTATGTCTCCGTCAGCGCTTCCTCATCCGTCCGCTCATCCACGCAGGCCACGCAGAGATCCACCAGTGCTTTCACCGCCGGCGTCTCAAGGCAGAAGCGCAGCGTCGTCATACAGTTCAGATCAAGAAGAAGCGTCCTTATATCCAGAATATCCATATTCCCTCCTTCAGTGGCGGGGCTGCCTTACATCCGCTCCGGTGCTTCCACACCGATCAGATAAAGACCGGTTGCAATGACCTCCTTTACGGCGCGCGTCAGATTGAGGCGTGCCGCTGTGCCGGCAAGGTCATGTTCATCCATGATGCGATGTTCAAAGTAGTACTTGTTATAGGCCTGGGCCAGCTGGGTTACGTGCCGTGTAATCATGGAGGGCTCATTGCCATCCATCGCCTTGCGGACGGTTTCCGGGAAGCGGGAAAGGCTCATGAGGACATCCTGTGCCTCATCATCCGTTACCTGGCTGTAATCCGGTTCCATCTTTCCAAGGCTCTCCGCCTTCCTCAGTACGGAGCAGCAGCGAGCATGCGTATACTGCACATAGGGACCGGTCTCGCCGTCAAAGTTCAGCACGCGCTCCCACCTGAAATCAATGTCCTTCATGCGGTCATTGTGCAGATCAAAGTAGACCACGGCGCCAATGCCGACCTGCTTTGCGACCTCGTCCTTGTTTTCAAGATTCGGGCTCTTTTCCTCAATGATCTCCCGGGCCTTTTCAACTGCTTTGTCAAGCAGTTCGTCAAGATACACAACGTATCCCTCACGGGTGGAAAGCGCCCGGCCCTCATAGCTGACCATGCCGAACGCCACATGCTCCATGCCCTTGTAAAAATCGGCTCCCATCAGCTCAAGGACCTTAAACAGCTGTGCAAAATGCAGATTCTGCTGATAGGCAACGACGTAGAGGCATTTATCAAAATGGTAGGTATTATACCGATAGAAGGCGGCGGCCAGATCCCGTGTGATATAAAGCGTTGCACCATCCGAGCGCATGATCAGCGCCGGCGGCATGCCGTATGCCTCAAGGTCGACCACCTGTGCCCCCTGGGATTCGACCATCAGACCGGAGGCACGCAGGGAATCAATCACCGGGCCCATTTTGTCCGAATAGAAGCTCTCCCCGGCATAGGAGTCAAAGCTGACTCCCAGGACATCATATACCCGTTTGGCATCCCGCAGGGTGACCTCCTTAAACCAGGTAAAGATTTCCATTGCTTCCGGATCGCCGTCCTCGATCTTCTTGAACCATGCACGGCCCTCATCCTCAAGGGTGGGATCCTTCTCGGCTTCCTTGTGGAAGCGGACATAAAGATCGACCATTCCCTGAACGCCGCTGGCCTCAACCGTCGCCCGGTCGCCCCATTTTTTATACGCGCAGATCATCTTGCCGAACTGGGTACCCCAGTCGCCCAGATGGTTGATGCCCACCGTGGTATAGCCATTGAAGTCATAAATGCGCTTCAGGCTGTTCCCGATCATCGTTGTGGACAGATGGCCGATGTGGAACCGCTTTGCGATATTGATGGAGGAATAGTCAATGCAGACCGTCTTCCCTGCCCCAAGATCGCTGCCACCCCAGTGCCCATTTGCACTGAGAACGGCACTCAGGATTTCCTCCGCCATTTCCTTTCTGCTGAGGAATACATTGAGATAGCCGCCGACGGCCTCCACCCTGCTGAACAGCGCGGACCCCTCAAGGGCTTCGCTCAGCTGCCCGGCAATCAGCGGCGGCGCCTTGCGCAGCACCCTGGCCAGTCTAAAGCAGGGCATGGCATAGTCCCCCAGCTTTTTATCCGGCGGAACCTCCAGCATCCCCGCAATCTCTTCCTTATTTAATGTACACTCCGGAAAGCTCTGCATTGCCCCGGCAATCTCCGCAGCAACCGCTAATTTCATATCCAAGAAGCGTCTCCCCCTTCTGCTTTTTCACAGTCATATTGAATCGCACCGTATTTTAACAGATGTTCCCTCAATTGACAACGTCCCCAGAAGAGCTTTTTCTGTTTATGTCAACTTCAATCATTTCCCGGTTGACATTTGTTATCATCTCTGATACACTACGCATCGTCAACTCGACAAAATCTATAAGTTTACATTGGAGACATGCACATGAATCGTTCCCACCTGCAGCACCTTGCGCTTGCTGCTCTCTTTGCCGCCCTGACCGCCGTCTGTTCCCAGATTCAGATTCCCCTGCCCTACATTCCCATCAACCTGGCGCTCTTCGCCGTCCATTTGAGTGGGCTGCTTCTTGGCAGCAAATGGGCCGGGCTCGCCCAGCTTGTGTATCTGCTCCTTGGGCTCATCGGCCTTCCGGTGTTTTCCGGCTTCGGCTCCGGACCGGCCATTCTCTTTGGCCGGACCGGCGGTTATATTATCGGTTACGTCCTCTGTGCGCTCATTGACGGCCATGCATACAAGAAGGATCTGTCCTATCCCATGCTGTTTTTGCACCTGATCCTCGGCACACTGGTCTGTTACACATTCGGCACCATCTGGTTCATGTTCCTCACCAAGATGTCTCTGGCCCTCAGCCTTTCCTACTGTGTCCTCCCCTTTCTTCCCGGGGACGCCATCAAAATCGCGCTGGCCATTGTCCTGGCCCGCCGGCTTCAAAAGCCCCTCACAGCCATGGGACTGTAAAAGCCGGGGAAACGCCGGCTTCCGGCCCGGTACTCCCACGATGAAAGTCCGACCACGGTCGTGGCATTCCGATCATCCACCAAGCCGAGATCTCCTCCTCGAATCTGGCAGATATGCCGTACGCTTTTGCTCGTATCCGGCCAATGGCAATGCAAGCCATTGGCCTTTTTCATGTGTTTTTGAGGGAAAAACGGCATTAGCCCTTTCCGCCTTTCAAAAAAAGTGATACAATACGCGCGTTTAGTCATACTAACGAACTGAAAGGAAATCTGAATGTTCAATAAGTTTGGATATACCCGTTTTAAAATGAACCCGTCGAGTCCTTGCTGGTGCAAGAGCGGAAAGCCCTATGGCAATTGTCATAAGGAAACCGATGACCGGCTGTATGACCTGCAGCGCATCGGTGTCGAGATTCCGACGCATGAGATGATTAAGAATCATGAGATTGTGAGTAAAATCCGCCTGAGTGCAAAGATCAATATTGCATGCCTTGACTATGTCGAAAAGAACATCGGTGCCGGTGTCACCACCGAGCAGATCAACCAGTGGATCAATGAAATCACGCATGATATGGGCGGCATTCCGGCGCCTCTCAACTATGAAGGCTTTCCGAAATCCGTCTGCACCTCCATCAACAGTGAGGTATGTCATGGCATCCCATCCAAGAGCATCGTGCTGAAAGAAGGGGACATCATCAACGTCGACTGCTCCACCATACGCAACGGCTACTTTTCCGATTCCTCCCGCATGTTCATCATCGGGGAGACCTCACCGGAACGAAAGAAGCTGGTTGAGGTTGCCCGCGAGTGCGTCTATAAGGGACTTGAGCAGGTGAAGCCATGGGCATTCATGGGCGATATGTCCAATGCCATCAAGAGTCACGCGAGGAGCAACGGATACAGCGTTGTCCGTGATATCGGCGGCCACGGCTGCGGCGTGGAATTCCATGAGGATCCCTATGTCAGCTATGTGCTGCGCAAGGGCACCGGCATGGTTCTCGTTCCCGGCATGGTGTTCACCATTGAGCCCATGATCAATGCAGGCACTCACCGCATCTATACCGATCCCCACAATCACTGGACCGTCTACACGGATGACGGCAAGGACAGTGCCCAGTGGGAGATTCAGGTGCTCGTCACTGAAACAGGCAATGAGGTACTCACCTGGTAATCCATTCAAAACCGGCTTGCCGGTTTTTCTTTTTGTCCGGGGCATATGTGCACTCCCTTTCAGATAAAGCCGCCTGAAGAGAATCTTTGAAACTTCCTTGTCCCCTATTGGGGTGTATGCTATAATCCTCTCGCCTGTCCAATGTCCGGACAGGGAACAGCAAGAAGCCAGGCTACGCCCATCGCGCACGCAATGATTTGTCAGGAAGTATGTCCCTGACAAATTGGCTTGGCAAATCAACAAACACTGATGTACCTGCGGAGGAACGTCTATGTCCGAACGCTTTGTCCTCAAATCCCCGTTCACGCCCCAGGGCGATCAGCCTCAGGCCATTCAGGCACTGACGGAGGGTACCGAGGCCGGAATGCCCTATCAGGTGCTGCTGGGCGTCACCGGTTCCGGCAAAACCTATACCATGGCCTCGGTCATCGAAAAGCTTCAGCGCCCGGCGCTGGTCATTGCACACAACAAGACGCTGGCTGCTCAGCTCTGTGCCGAGTTCCGGGAATTCTTTCCTGACAGTGCTGTTGAATATTTCGTTTCCTATTATGATTACTATCAACCGGAGGCCTACATCGCCGCCTCCGACACCTATATCGAAAAGGATGCCTCCATCAACGATGAGATTGAGCGCCTCAGGCACAGTGCCACCGCGGCGCTGCGGGAGCGCCGGGACGTCATTGTGGTTGCCTCGGTCTCCTGCATCTATTCCATGGGCGACCCCTCCGAATATGAGGGCATGATGATCTCCCTGCGTCCGGGAATGACCCTGGATCGGGATGATCTCATCCGAAAGCTGGTGGACATCCAGTATACCCGCAATGACATTGAGTTTGACCGTGGCACGTTCCGGGTACGCGGCGATGTCCTTGAGATCTTCCCGGCAGGATATGACAAGAATGCGATCCGGGTGGAATTTTTCGGGGATGAGATTGACCGCATCACGACCATTGAGGTACTCACCGGCCATGTCATCATGCAGCTTGAGCATATCTCCATCTACCCGGCCACCCATTATGCCACGCCGAAAGCCACCATTGATCAGGCCATTTCAAGCATCGAGACTGACCTCATTGAGCAGGCTGAATTCTTTCGGAAAAAGAATCAGCTGGTCGAGGCACAGCGAATCACCCAGCGTACCGAATATGACATCGAGATGCTGCGGGAGCTTGGATACTGCACCGGCATTGAAAACTATTCCCGCTATTTTGACGGCAGAAAACCCGGGGATGCCCCCTATACACTGCTTGACTACTTTCCCAAGGACTTCATCACCTTCATTGACGAAAGCCATGTGACGCTGCCTCAGGTCCGCGCCATGTACAACGGAGACCGGGCGAGAAAGGAAGCGCTGGTCAATTACGGATTCCGCCTGCCCAGTGCCTTTGACAACCGCCCCCTGCGCTTTGAGGAATTCACCGCACGCATCCCTCAGATGATCTGTGTCTCCGCTACCCCGGGCCCCTGGGAAAGCGAGCGCGCCCGTCAGGTTGTAGAACAGATCATACGTCCCACCGGCCTTCTGGATCCCAAGATCATCGTGCGTCCGGCTACGGGTCAGGTGGATGATCTCTATTCCGAAATCCTGAAGGTCAATGAAGCCGGCTATCGGACGCTGGTGACCACGCTGACCAAAAAGATGGCCGAAAGCCTCACCACCTACCTTGCACAGATGGACATCCGCGTCCGCTATCTCCACTCGGACGTCCAGACCATGGAGCGCCAGGAAATCATACGGGACCTACGCCTCGGCGTCTTTGATGTCCTCGTGGGCATCAACCTGCTGAGAGAGGGGCTTGACCTGCCCGAAGTCGGCCTCGTCGCCATACTGGATGCCGACAAGGAAGGCTTTCTGCGCAGCGAGGTCAGCATGATTCAGACCGTCGGCCGCGCAGCCAGAAACGTCGACGGACGGGTCATCATGTACGCCGATACCTATACCGACAGCATGAACAGGACCATCTATGAAACCCAGCGTCGCCGGAACCTGCAGGAAGCCTACAATAAGGAACACGGCATCACCCCAACCTCGGTGGTCAAGTCTGTCCGCGATCTGCTTGAAATCGGTCACGCGCCGACGGAGCGCAAAGACACGCCGGCAGAGGGAGAGGACATCGAGCTCCTCATCCAGTCCACACAGGAAAAGATGCTGCAGGCCGCAGCCAATCTGGACTTTGAGACTGCCGCTCAGCTTCGGGACCGTCTCTTTGAGCTGCAGGGCAGGAAGCCCGAGGCGAAGCAGGAAACGACGCAGGCCCAGTTTCCAAAACACAAGCGAACCAAATCAGGGAAAAAGTCCTGATTCCCAGTACAATCATGAGGATATGACATGCAGGAAAATATCGTACTTAAAAATGTTCGACAGAATAACCTCAAGGGATTCGATCTGACCCTTCCAAGAAACAAGCTGATCGTCTTTACCGGGCTTTCCGGCAGCGGAAAGTCCTCTCTGGCCTTTGATACGCTGTATGCCGAGGGACAGCGCCGCTATGTCGAGTCGCTCTCCTCCTATGCCCGGCAGTTTTTGGGCCAGATGGAAAAGCCCGCCGTCGATTCCATCGACGGTCTGTCTCCGGCCATTTCCATTGACCAGAAGACCACCACGAAGAACCCGCGTTCTACCGTCGGAACGGTCACTGAGATTCACGACTATCTGCGTCTTCTGTACGCCAGAGTCGGCCAGCCCCACTGTCCAAACTGCGGACGCCCGATCAACAAGCAGAGTGTCGATCAGATGGTCGACCAGCTGCTGGCCCTTCCGGAGCGCACACGCATCCAGATCCTGGCGCCGGTGATCCGCAGCAAGAAGGGCGAGCACCTCAAGGTCCTTGAAAATATCACCAAACAGGGTTTTGTCCGCGTCCGCATTGACGGCACGCTTTATGACATTGCCGAAACACCCACCCTTGACAAAAAGAAAAAGCATACCATTGAAATCGTCGTGGACCGCCTGATCATCCGCGAGGACATCAAAAGCCGCCTGACGGATTCCATTGAGACGGCTCTCTCCCTGTCAAACGGCATCCTCCTTGCGGACATTGGTCCCGGGGAACGGGAGCTCCTGCTCTCCTCCAATTTTGCCTGTCCGAGCTGTGGCATCTCCATTGATGACCTTGCCCCCCGCTCCTTTTCCTTCAACAGCCCCTTCGGTGCCTGTCCCACCTGTTCCGGTCTGGGTGTCCTCAGGAAAATCGACCCGGACCTGATCCTCCCGGATCGTAGCAAGTCCCTCAATCAGGATCCCTTTGTTCTGGCCGGATGGAGCAGTCATGAATCCGGAACCCAGGCATCCATGTTCTTTGAGGCCATCTGCAAAGCCTATGGCTTTACCATGGACACGCCCCTCAATACGCTCAGCGAAGCGCAGCTGAATGTCCTCCTCTATGGCACCGGCGGCACGGCGCTTGAGATCGACTATACCATGAGCAACGGCCGCCAGCAGACCTTCTCGGCGCCCTTCGAGGGCATCATCCCCATTGCCGAGCGGCGGGCCGCCGAGACGCAGAGTGAGGCTGCACGCGCACAGTACGAGCAGCTCATGAGCGAAAATCCCTGCCCCGACTGCCATGGTCGGCGCCTTAAGCCGGAGGTGCTCGCCGTCACCGTCGGGGACCGGTCCATTGCGGATGTCTCAGACCTTTCCATTGACAAGGGCATCGAATTTTTCTCCTCCCTCACGTTCGGCATGCAGAATACCATGATTGCCGAGCCGATCCTCCGCGAAATTCTTGCACGGCTTCAGTTTCTCAGTAACGTCGGCCTCTCCTATCTGACGCTCTCCCGTGCCGCCGGCACGCTTTCCGGCGGTGAGGCTCAGCGCATCCGTCTGGCCACACAGATCGGCTCCGGTCTGGTCGGCGTCCTCTACATTCTGGATGAGCCCTCCATCGGCCTGCATCAGCGGGACAATGCCCGCCTGATTGAGACCTTGTGCCACCTCAGAGATCTTGGCAATACCCTGATCGTCGTTGAGCACGATGAGGAAACCATGATGGCCGCCGATCAGATTGTTGACATCGGCCCCGGTGCCGGCGAGCACGGCGGCCGGCTCATCGCACAGGGCACGGCGGAGGAAATCATGGCCTGCCCGGAATCCATCACCGGCCAGTATCTCTCCGGTGCCCGCGGGATCGCCATTCCAAAGCGCAGGAAGCCCGCTGGCTTCCTCTCTGTCCGGGGTGCTCAGGAGCATAACCTCAAAAACATCGATGTCGATATCCCGCTTGGCGTCATGTGCGTCGTCACCGGCGTATCCGGCAGCGGCAAATCCACCCTGGTGAACGAGATCATCTTCAAAACCCTCCAGCGGGATCTGAACCGGGCAAGGACACGTCCAGGCAAATGCCGTGAAATCAGCGGCATGGAGCAGCTCGACAAAGTCATTGCCATCGATCAGAGTCCCATCGGGCGTACGCCCAGATCCAACCCGGCCACCTATACCGGCCTCTTTGATCTCATCCGTCAGGTCTTTGCCTCAACTCCTGAGGCCAAAGCCCGGGGCTACCGGGAAAACCGCTTCTCCTTCAACGTCAAGGGCGGCCGCTGTGAGGCCTGCTCCGGCGACGGCATTCTGCGGATTGAGATGCATTTCCTTGCCGACATCTATGTGCCCTGTGAGGTCTGTAAGGGCAAACGGTACAATCGGGAGACCCTTGAGGTCACGTATAAGGGCAAATCCATTGCAGACGTCCTTGAGATGACCGTCGAAGAAGCACTGACCTTCTTCGAGGCCTATCCGCGCATTGCGCGCAAGCTGCAGACCCTCTATGATGTCGGGCTTGGGTACATCAAGCTGGGGCAGCCCTCAACCACCCTCTCCGGCGGTGAGGCCCAGCGTGTCAAGCTCGCCACCGAGCTTTCCCGCGCTGCAACCGGCAAAACCTTCTACGTTCTGGATGAGCCGACGACAGGTCTGCATATGGCCGACTGCGAGCGCCTGGTCGGCGTTCTCCGTCAGCTGGCTCATGGTGGCAACTCGGTGCTCATCATTGAGCATAACCTGGACGTCATCAAGGCCTGCGACTACGTCATTGATCTGGGCCCTGAGGGCGGCGACGGTGGCGGCACCATTGTCACAACCGGAACCCCTGAACAGGTCAGCAAATGCGCGGCAAGCTATACCGGCAAGTATCTGGCCGAAGCCCTCAAAAAATCGAGGCCCTTAAAATAGTCTTTCGCTCCGGACATATTGCCGGAGCTTTTCTCATCACCCTTTACGGAGGAACAGCATGAAACTTCACGTATATACCGGGGACGGCAAGGGGAAAACCACCGCTGCCCTGGGTCTTGCCCTGCGCAGTCTCGGGCACGGACATTCCGTCCTGTTTGCTCAGTTTATGAAGGACGGAACCTCCGGTGAACTGAGTGCCCTCGCCACTTTTCCCACGGCAGTGGTCCGGATAGCACCCGTTTCCGGATTCTCGTTTCACATGACACAGGAGGAAAAGGCCGCCTGTGCCCTCAAGCAGACCGCATTTGCCCATCTGCTCGAAAACGAAATCCGGCAGCTTCATCCTCAGCTCATCATTCTGGATGAGCTCAATTGTGCTCTCTCCTCCGGTTTTGTTTCCGAGACCGACGGAAAGCACCTGATTCATGCAGCGCTCTCTGTCGGTGAAACCGTCGTCACCGGGCGAAACGCTCCGGCCTATGTCATGGACATGGCAGACTATATCAGTGTCATTCAGGCGGTGCGCCATCCCTATGCCACGCAGCAGCTTCCTGCCCGTGAGGGCATTGAATATTGACCTCTCCCTTTATTTCTGAGTATAATGGTCCCAACAAATTGGATGGAGGAACAAACATGTATACACCCAGCAGTACACGGTACAGTGAAATGCAGTATGCGCGCTGTGGTCGAAGCGGACTGTTGCTGCCCAGACTTTCCCTGGGTCTCTGGCACAACTTCGGAAACATCACGCCCTTTGACACCCAGCAGTCCATTCTGAGAACCGCCTTTGATCACGGCATCACACACTTTGATCTTGCCAACAATTACGGACCGCCCTATGGCGAGGCCGAGCGAAATTTCGGCATTCATATGGACCGGGACTGGCATACCCACAGGGATGAACTGATCATCTCGACAAAGGCCGGATATGACATGTGGGAGGGGCCCTACGGCAATTTCGGAAGCCGGAAATATCTGATTGCAAGCCTTGACCAGAGCCTCCGACGCATGCATCTTGACTACGTTGACATCTTCTATCATCATCGTCCGGACCCGGATACCCCCATGGAGGAGACCATGGGCGCCCTTGATCATATCGTCCGCAGCGGCAAAGCCCTGTATGTCGGCATCTCGAACTACACCGCCGAGCAGACCGCCCGTGCCGTTTCGATCCTCCACGATCTCGGAACTCCTCTGCTCATTCACCAGCCCCGTTATAATATGCTGGACCGCTGGATTGAGGACGGTCTCACGGATGTCCTTGCCGACTGCGGCGTCGGTGCCATTGTGTTCAGTCCGCTCGCCGGTGGTCGTCTGACCGGAAAATACCGTCACGGCATTCCCGATGACAGCCGGATCTCACATGATCCCCGCTATCTGCGTGCAGACATGATTACAGACGCTCTTGGCACCGCAACGGATGCCCTCACCGAAATTGCAAAGGCCCGCGGCGAATCCCTTCCCCAGCTCGCTCTGCAGTGGGTACTGCGCAGTCCTGTGATCACCTCTGCTTTAATCGGCGCCAGCCGGCCGCAGCAGATCATTGAAAACATTGGGGTCCTGCGCTTCCCGGATCTTTCGGATGCGGAGCTCGAGGCCATTGAAACCATTCTTTCGACCTATCAAAGTGAGGTAGCCTTATGATCTCTGAAACCTACAAAGCCATGCTCTCCGGCAAATCCGTCATCCGTCAGCTCAGCGAAAAAGCGGCGGAGATGGCCATGGCCGATCCTGCTCATCCTATTGAAATCTTTGACTACAGCCTTGGCAATCCCTCGGTTCCCGCACCGGCTGCCGTCAATCAGAAAATGGTTGAGCTGCTTACCACAGGAGATCCGCTTCTCATTCACGGATACAGTCCAAGCCTCGGCATTCCCGTCGTAAAGGAAAAGCTGGCTGCTTCCCTCAATCGCCGCTTCGGCATGAACTACAGGGGAACAGACATTTTCCCCACCAGCGGCGCTGCCGGTGCTCTTGCACATGCATTTCGCCTTGTCACAAAGCCCGGCGATACCATCCTGACCTTTGCTCCTTATTTCCCGGAATACGGCCCCTATATCATCCCCACCGGCTGCAATTTCAAGACCGTCCCGGCGGACACCAGGAGTTTTCAGATCAACTTTGATGCCCTTGAAGCAGCGCTCACCACGGATGTCATGGCACTTTTAATCAACACCCCGAACAACCCCTCCGGCGCCATGTATTCCGAGGAGACACTAAGACAGCTTGCCTCCTTCCTCACCGAAAAGGAAAAGGCCTACGGACATGAGATCTGGCTGATTTCGGATGAACCCTATCGGGAAATCGTATTTGACGGGAAAACCGCTCCGTATGTCTCCCACTTCTACCCCCGCACCCTTTCCTGCTACTCCTTCTCCAAGTCCCTTTCTCTCCCCGGAGAGCGCATCGGCTACCTCGCAGTCAACCCGGCCTGCGGCTGCTCGGATATGCTGGTCCAGATGTGCGGACAGATTTCAAGAGGCATCGGGCACAACTGTCCTTCCTCCCTCATGCAGCTGACCGTCGCCGACACCTGCGATCTCACCTCGGACCTTGGGGTCTATGAGAAAAACATGAATATTCTCTATGATGCTCTGACTGACCTTGGACTTGAGATCGTCCGTCCCGGCGGAACCTTCTACATGATGCCCAAATGTCCCGAAAGCGACGCCAACGCCTTCTCTCAGAAAGCGCTCAAATATAACCTCGTGCTGGTTCCCTGTGACACCTTTGCGCTGCCCGGTTATTTCAGAATTGCCTACTGCACCGATACCGACAAGGTCATCCGTTCTCTTGACGCTTTCCGGAAATTCATCCGGACCGAATACTGAGCATGAGCAAACCAGCATCTATCCATTCCTGTGGTGGATTACGGAATACTGTGTATAGTCTCCGTTTCTAAGGGAAATAATAGCCCTTCTAAAAAAGAAAGAAATAGCAAAAAAGCAGAAGGTTTTATATGCCTTCTGCTAATTATTTCTTCTGTGTTAAGATTGAACAGTGAAAAGTACTCTTTTCGTTAATTTAAGAATTACTACCACTTAAAATTACAAGCATTAGTCTGATGGCCTACTATAGAATAAAATGACAGATTCACTATGATTAATACCAACTCTCTGTTGGCACATCATCCAGATCAAAAGATGAAGCATAAAAACGCTTGTACCCTGTCCACCCATAATGATCCGTTCCTCTAGGGCATTCCACTTTTAACCACCAAATCCCATTATTGGGATCCCATGCCTTACCAACAATCTTCAGCCAGTCACTTCCTGTACTATATGTACCCAGTTCATTAAAAAACCTCGACGTTCCTGGGCCATCATTCAGAGGGATTCTGTTTTCAACAACTTGTCCGTATACATCCTGTTGCTTTGGAGTATACCCCTTGGGGTAAATGAGTGCAAATGCTGATGTTGCTATGAAAGTAGAGGATATTATCAAAGCTACTAACATTGCGATTTTGATTTTTTTCATAATCTTTCCTCCAGAAAATAATTGATAAGAGTACTTTATTCCTGAAATTCCTCGTTTCCGGACACATTTTTCGGCTATTTTTCTTTGATTTAATTGCGTTTTTTCAGATAGCTTAAGCAGCTGTTTGGCTTACTTCTGGCGTTTTAATACAACAGAGCAAGAGCTTACTATCCGAGCGTACCTTTTACGCGATTATTGCCTCCGAAAATTCGAAGTTTGTTTATCAAACAATTGCCTCTTTGCGTGGCCGACCACGGGGACGCTTTTCCTTTGTTTCTTCATCAGGATTCCTTACCTTTCGAGGACGG
>JAFUZM010000018.1 GCA_017476605.1 Clostridia bacterium | reverse complement strand
CCGATCCGTTTCCTGACGCACGTTCCCTCATTCGTCTTCCGGAAGCTCCTGCACATTGTGGCGTTTACCAGCTTTGCCGTGATGATGCTCTCTGCAAAAAGCTGGCAGCCGGTTGCGCTCGTCTCAATGTTGGTCGCGATTCTTCTTTATCCGGTGCTTTCTCTTCTGGAATCCCGGGACTGGTATGCAAAGCTGTTTGTAGAGAAAAGAAAAGGCGAGGCGAAAATGAGCCTTCTTCTGCTCTTTTTCATGTATGCAGCGGTGACCGTGGTGGCCTGGGGAATCTTTAAAAAGCCGGTGAGTGCGGTCACTGCCATCCTGATGTGGGGCATAGGGGATGCGGCAGCGGCGCTGGTTGGGATTCCGTTTGGACGGCATAAGGTAAAGCAGGGCGGGAAAAAGTCCTGGGAGGGGACGGCGGCCATGTTCGTCTGCAGCTTTCTGGCGGGAACGCTGCTTCTTTGTTTCCTCGGAATGTGGACGCCCAGAATGCTTCTGCCCATTTGCCTGACAGCCGCCGTCGGTGCCGCTGTCGAGCTTATGTCGCCAAGCATCCTGGATACCGTCACGGTACCTGTTGCACAGATGGCGCTTCTCTTATGGCTGCTGTAAAACGAAAACGGCCTTTCTGAGAATACCGGAGGCAAATAGAATGGAGAAACAATGAACGATATGGAAAGAAGGCATGTGCCGGATCAAATTGAGGTCATTGGCGCGAAAGTGCATAATCTCAAAAATATCAATGTGACCGTACCACTGCATAAAATTGTGGGCGTGGCCGGTGTTTCCGGCTCCGGGAAATCCTCCCTGGCCCTTGGTGTCCTGTATGCGGAGGGATCCAGGCGGTATCTTGAATCCCTGTCGACGTATACGAGGCGCCGGATGACACAGGCGACGGCGGCACAGGTGGACGAGGTCAACTATATTCCTGCGGCGCTTGCACTGCATCAGCGGCCGGGCGTTCCCGGAATCCGCTCGACCTTTGGCACGGGAACGGAACTGCTGAATGTCCTGAGGCTCATGTTTTCGCGGCTGTCAAGTCATCTCTGTCCCAATGGGCATCGGGTACCGCCGACGCTTCGTGTGGCAGCTGGTCTTGATCTTTGCTGCCCGGAATGCGGGGAACACTTCTATGCGCCAAGTGCCGAGGAGCTGTCCTTTAACAGCACCGGGGCGTGCAAATGCTGTGATGGAACCGGGATTGTACGAACCGTGGATGAGGCGACACTGGTTCCGGATGAATCCCTCAGTATTGATGAGGGAGCCGTTGCACCATGGCAGACGCTCATGTGGTCGCTCATGAAGGATGTCGCAAGGGAAATGGGCGTCCGCACAGATGTACCGTTCCGAGATCTTACGGACGAGGAGCGGGAGATCGTGTTTCACGGCCCGGCAGAGAAGAAGCATATCCTGTATCGGGCAAAAAACACGGAAACCGCAGCGGACCTTGACTTTACCTATTTTAATGCCGTGTATACGGTTCAAAATGCTCTCTCCCGTGTCAAGGACGAAAAAGGTATGAAACGGGTGGAGCGCTTCCTCAAACAGGGGGCCTGTCCCGAGTGCAGGGGGACGCGTCTCTCAGAAGCGGCACGGGCGCCAAGGCTTCTGGGGATTTCGCTTGCGGAGGCCTGCCAAATGACGCTTTTGGATCTTACAAAGTGGGTAAAATCCGTTCCGGAACAATTGCCGGAGGAGATGCGTCCCATGGCGAGGAGTATTGCAGAATCCTTTTCGCATACGGCCAAACGGCTGATGGATCTGGGCCTTTCCTATCTTACACTGGACCGCGAAGCAGCGACACTTTCCACCGGAGAGCGGCAGAGAATGCAGCTGGCCAGAGCGGTAAGAAACCGTACCACCGGGGTTCTCTATGTGCTGGATGAACCGACCATTGGCCTTCATCCCTCCAATGTGGATGGAGTGATTGGGGTCATGGAGGATCTTCTGGCAGATGGGAATTCCATTTTGCTGGTGGATCATGATACGCAGATTCTCTCAAAGGCCGACTGGATCATTGAGATGGGTCCGGGAGCCGGGACAAACGGCGGCACGGTGCTGGCCGAGGGAACGGTAGAGGAAATTGAGAATAATGCGGACAGCAGGATCGGTCGGTTTCTCTCCGGCACTTCAACGATTGATTTGCGTGAGAAAATTCCGAAGGAGAAGCTGTTTGAGCATGGCAGAATACGCCTCGCAACGGAGACGATTCATACCGTGCAGCCGCTTGAGGTGGATTTTCCAAAGGGAAGGCTTATCGCGGTGACCGGTGTATCCGGAAGCGGGAAAACGACGATGATTCTTGAAAGCCTTATTCCGGGGCTTCAATCCCTCCTGGATGGAAAAAAGCTGCCCGCGCATGTTCGGAGTATTGAGGCAGAGGGCATCCACCAGGTCAAGCTCATTGATGCAGCGCCCATTGGAATCAATGTCCGTTCCACCGTTGCTACCTATGCAGACATTCATGATGAGCTTCGAAAGGTTTATGCAAAGACAGAGGACGCAAAGGCGAAAGGATATAAGGCAGGGGACTTTTCCTACAACACCGGTGCCCTTCGCTGCGCGGTCTGCGACGGCACGGGGAGCATCAGCCTTGACGTGCAGTTTCTGCCGGATGTGGACATACCCTGCCCGGAATGCCGCGGATCCCGGTATGCAAAGGCGGCAAGTCTCATCAGGCGCAAGGGGAAACATCAGGCATATGCCTATTCTCTTCCGGAGCTCATGGAAAAAAGCGTGGATGAAGCACTTGAGATTCTCAGGGATCTTCCGGTCATCCATAAGCGACTCTCCGTGCTGAGTGAACTGGGGCTTGGATACCTGACCCTGGGTGAGGAGACGCCGAGCCTTTCCGGAGGGGAGGCACAGCGGCTCAAGCTGGCCAGCGAAATGGGCAGGGGACAGAGTGATACGGTATTTGTCTTTGATGAACCAACCATTGGCCTGCATCCTCTGGATGTCATGACGCTTCTCCATGTGTTCCGCCAGCTTACGGACAGCGGAGCGACGGTGATTGTGATTGAACATGATCTGGATGTGATCCGCAACAGCGACTATGTGGTTGACATGGGGCCGGGTGGCGGTGTGCATGGCGGCCACATTGTCGCAACGGGTACCCCGGAGGAGATTGCAGGATGCCCAGATAGCGTGACCGGGAAGTATCTGCAGGGCAAAACGTAGACATATTGATGCCGGATGAAAGGGAACAAACACGTCGTCTGGGATCCTCGTACAGTGACGGCAGTTACCGGGGAACTCATAAGAAAAGGCGCTCATCCGAGGCCGATCAGGTCTCGGATGAGCGCCTTGTTTTCATGTGGCATTTTGCTTCATGGGATTCCAGTTTCCGCGCAGGAAGGAGACGGTGAAGAGGACAAAGAGGAGCATGTTGTGTCCGATCATGCAGGCCCAAGCAGAGATGAGTCCCATGCCAAGCAGGCGGGTGCAGATGAATGTCCCGGCAATTCGGATGCTCCACATCCCGATGATATTGAAGACCAGAGGCAGAAAGGTCTGACCGACACCCTGCATCAGGCCTTCCACAACAATGGGAATGCCATAAAAGGGCTCGGACACGGCAACCATCTTGAGAACCGTGGTTCCGAGACGGATGACCTCGGGATCCTTTGAAAAGATACGGACCAGCGGCTCTGCAAGGAAAAAGAGCAGCCCGCCGGAGATGACCATAAAGAAGATTTCAAGCGGAGGAAGGGTGCGGCAAAGCCGGTCGAGTTTTTTTGGATCGTTGGCGCCGTAGGCATTGCCTGAGAGCGTGGCTGCGGCAGCCTGCATGCCCCAGCCGGGAATGTAGAAGGCGGATTCGACGGTGTTGGCAACGGTGTGTGCGGCAGTGGAAACATCGCCAAGACCGTTGATCATGGCAGCAAAGAACACATAGCCAAGGGAGGTGGTGAAGCGCTGGAGCATGTTGGGAAGGGCAACTCTCAGACAGGGCATCAGGATTTCCGGATCCGGCATAAGAGACTGCCCGCGGGGCGAAATGGTCTTATGCCGCCAGACGGTGATGAAGATGGCGATGCCGCCGTAGCTGTAGGCGATGGCAGAGGCAGCTGCAGCGCCCTCGACGCCAAGACCCAGCCCGAAAACAGGGATGGCATGGCCAAAGAGCGACAGCGTTCTTGTGGGATAGATAAGGAGAAAGTTGAGCACAATGTTGAGGAGATTGACGATGATGCCAACACGCATGGGCGTCTTTGTATCCCCGGCGCTGCGAAGCACGGTTCCCAGAATGATGGTGCTTGTGCGGAACAGCATGGAGGAATAGAGAATGCGGAAATAACGGACGGAGGAATCCAGAATGGAGGGATCTACCTGCATGAGGATGGGAATCTGGCGGCTGAGGCCGATGGTGAGACCCGTAAACAGGAGGCCGATGACGACCACGGATAGAATGGCCTGAGCCGAGGCGCGCTTTGCACGCTCAAGATTGCCGGCACCGTGTGCCTGAGCAATGATCGGAAGGAAGCCGATGCCGATGGCGGAAATGGTGCTTCCGATCAGCCAGCTTACCGTACTCGTCGCTCCGACCGCAGCCGTTGCCTGCGTACCAAGGGAGCCCACCATGGCGGTGTCAATATACTGAACCGCAGTCTGCATGAGCTGCTCCAGCATGGTTGGCCAGGCAAGGGCCATAATGGTCCCTAGCATCGAAAGATCTATCAAGGGTCGTTCCTCACAATTCGCTGGATTTACCGGGAGAGGCCCGGCACGTGAAGGGAGTCAGATGGAGAGGATCACGTCTGCCTCTCCGTGGGATGGGACTTCAAAGAGACGTTCAAACTTCTCTGCAAGGTTCTGATCGACAACATAGGCCGACTCGGGATGAGCGGCTGCGTGTTCGTTTCTCTTGCGAATACGGCTTTGCCAGACGGAATCCGAAACCTCAAGATAATGAAGCTCACAGGGGATGCCCTGTGCCTCAAAGAAGCTCCGAATTTCCTGCCGGCTTTTCTGTGTCCAGAAGCCCCAGTCGAGAATGACGCTGGTGCCGTTTTTGCAGATGTCTGCGGCTTTCTGGCGCAGCAGCTGCTGCAAAGCGGCTGTATACCTGTCGTGATTGGGGCCGGCATGCTGGCCGAACATGGCAAGCATGAATTCATCGACGGAAAGAAGGATATACGGGGAGGTTTCCATCAGCTGCAGGGCATAGGTGCTCTTGCCGCAGCAGATTTTCCCGCAGATACAGATTACTTTTGCCATTGGCTGATCACTCTTTTCTCGAGGTTAGCTGCCTTAAGATGGTTTCGTGGATGAGCGTCCGCACCTGCGGGGACCAGAAGTTTCCCTCATGCTCGGCACCTGTGACATAGGCGGCTTTAACATTCAGTCCCGCTTCCTTCATTTTAAGATAGAGGGTCTCCATCTGCGAACAGGGGACAAGGGTATCACCGGTTCCGTGCAGGAGGAGGAACGGAGGAAAGTTCCCGGGCCGCACGCGATTGACCGGGGAATACTTTTCCATTTCCTCATGCCAGTGGCCTGGATCGGATCCGAAATAGGCACCGAGGATGGCATTGGCATCCGGCATGTCTTTGAGATAGTCAAAGAGCGCGGGAAGATCGGTGGGCGCAAAGCAGGAAACGACAGCGTCGACACTGTCACTGTATGCGCTGTATTCCTCCGTGCGAAACTCCGGATCATCCCCTGTGAGGCCGAGGAGACAGACGGTGTTTCCGCCTGAGGAAGTGCCAAATGCCAGAACGCGCGTGGGGTCGATGGCATAGGTTTTGGCATTGGCCCGTAAAAAGCGTATGGCGCATTTGACATCAATGAGGAAGGCCGGGAAGGGATGACCGTCTGTGGTGCTTCTGTGAGAAACGGTGGCGACGGCAAAGCCCTCCTCCGCATAACGGGAGAGCATTGGAATCTCGTAGCAGAGATTTGGTGTCGTCCAGGCACTGCCCTGAACAAAGACGATCAGGGGATGAGGGGCCTGGTTTTCGCGGTTGTCATGTGGCGCCCATGGGAGGAGCAGAGAGAGGGTCTGACCGTTTTCTGAGTAACGAATGTTCTCAAGAAGCTCTGCCTGTCCGGCAAGCGTGGGGTTCATGGGAAGCTGAGAAAGTTCAGGGATCATACGGCGGTTCTCCTTTCATGGGCGGGGGTTGACGGGTACAGGATTCGTTACTGCGTAAGCGGTTAAGACGCGGAGCATCTGGGACTCACGTAATTGGGGCCATGCAAGACGTGAAGGCAATGCTACATGGATGAAGCTGCAGGAAGGAAACCTGCAGGCAGGTGAAAATCCGAGTTGGCAATGGCAGACCAGCGAAAGAGGGGAATGAGAGCCTCCAGCGTGGCAGGCCGGTTTTCCGGCAGCAGACCGCAGGCGTAGGCGAGAGCGCCGATGATCTCCTCGCGGGTATGGAGCTTTAGGAGACCGGCCAGGGAAATCACCTGGTTTCGTTTGGCCAGACGCTCTCCGTGTTCATCCACCAGAAGGGGGATGTGGGCATATTCGGGCCTTTCATACCCCAGGAGATCCTGGAGATAGATCTGGCAGGGCGTGGAGGTGAGAATATCATTGCCGCGAACCACCTCCGTAACGCCCGTGAGGGCGTCATCCACGACAACGGCCAGGTTATAGGCAAATACGCCATCGGCACGCATGAGGATGAAATCCCCGGAGGTATCCGCGAGTGAGGCGGAAAAGGGCCCCACAATCCTGTCATGAAAGGCAACCGTCGTATCCGGAACGTGAATCCGATAGGCAGGCCGCTTTCCCTTGCGTCTTTCCGCGATTTCGGCCTCGCCGAGATGCCGGCAGGTGCCGGGATAAAGAAAGACAGTATCCCCGCGATTTGGTGCAAGGCTTGCATGAAGATCTGCACGGGAACAAAAGCAGGGATAAATCTCTGCCCGTGTTCTGAGAAGGTCAAAGGCCGCCTGGTAGATTTCCTGGCGCTCGCTCTGGTAGAGGATGGGAAAATCCCAGGTGATTCCGAGAAATTCAAGATCCTGGATGGCCTGAGTGACCAGATGCCTGGGACAGCGCGCCTTGTCAAGATCTTCAATACGCAGGGAAAACCGTCCGCCTTGAGCGCGGACGGAGAGGTAGGCCAGCATGGCACAAAGCAGATTTCCCGGGTGCAGATACCCACTGGGCGTGGGGGCGAAGCGGCCAATCATCTCAGGCATCCTCAATGGGCAGACGCGGATGATCCTTATGCTGTCCAGGAGGGGCGATCAGCTCGATTTCAAAGCGATAGAAGGGGATGGGCTCCGTAAAATGTTCCTTTGAAAAAAAGGTGGTGTTAAAGGATTCGAATTCCCTCTGATGCTTGGGGAGCTGAATCGGACGCTCAATGTCAAAACGGCGGCAAAGCTCCAGGATGGCTGTATCCAGGTCACCGCTTTCGATCTCCACGGTCTCGCTGCTGAGAACTCTGTGATGACGGTCAATGAGTCGTCCCCAAAGGCGTGCATTTTCCATGAAAAACTCCTCTTTGCTTCCTTGCATGTTTTCCGGTATAATAGGTCTCCATGCAGATGATGAGTGAATTGTACTCAATGGAAGAGGTTTTGTAAAGATATGCGAATGATAATTTGCCCGCTGGCCTCCGGCTCGTCCGGGAACTGTACCCTGGTGACATTTGGCCGGACGCAGATACTGGTGGATGCGGGCATTTCGGCAACAAAGATGACCAATGCCCTGAAGGAACTGGGACTCAGCCCATGCGATCTCAGCGGCATCCTGATTACCCACGAACACATTGATCATATCCGTGGCATTTATGTGTTCAGCAGAAAATACGGCATTCCGATCTATGCCAATATGGGCACATGGACGGGCATACTGAAACGGGATGCGGATATCCCGGAGCAGCTGCGCTTTGCCTTTGAGACGGGAATGGACTTTTATATCGGGAACGTCAATGTCATGCCCTTTGCGATTCCGCATGATGCGAATGATCCGGTGGGCTATCGCCTGAGATGCGGAGAACTGAGCGCGGCGGTGGCAACGGATATCGGACACATCAATGATGCATGGCTCTCTCAGCTGAGCGGCGTGCGCGGACTTGTGCTTGAGGCCAATCATGACATTGACATGGTCAGAAACGGTCCCTATCCCTATTACCTCAAGCAGCGGATTTTATCGCGCCGGGGGCACCTTTGCAATGAGGACTGCGGGAGAGCCCTGATCCGTCTTGTAAATGAGGGCACACAGGCGGTCTTCCTTGGACATTTGTCCGGGGAAAACAATACACCGGATCTTGCACGGGACACGGTCACCGGCATTTTGCGGGCCGCCGGCATCGAACCCGGACGGGATCTCTTTCTTTCGGTTGCACGACGGGATCAGATCTCCGATATGGTGGTTCTGGATGAGGCAATGCTGTGAGGCTAAATGGCTGAGTCAGAGAGCGGGCATGTGACAAATTGTCAAATCCGGAGTATCCCCTGAAGAGACGCACGAAATTTGACTCGGCAGGGGCTTTAAAAATGAGGCATATGGTGTATAATGGATGCGAGATAAGAGGATGGCGAGGTTAAAACTGTCGTGCGAGCACTAATAGAACAAGTTCGGGCCATATTGTGGAACGTCTGGCATTATCCGGATATCATGGATTTTGTGGACGTGCTGCTTCTGGCCATTATCATTTATCAGCTGATCATCCATGTGCGCAATACCCGTGTGTCTCAGACACTGAAGGGCATTGTTGTCCTTCTGATCGCCACATGGCTGAGTGATGTCCTTGGCATGCGCAGCATTCATGCGCTTTTGTCCTGGATTACCAATGCCGGACCGGTCATGTTAATTGTCCTGTTTCAGTCGGAGATTCGGCGTATTCTTGAGGAGATCGGCAACGGATCTCTGCTGGAGTCCGGTTCCTTCCTTTCCGAATCGCAGACCCGGGAAAATCTGATTGATGAAATGGTGCTTGCTGTCATGCACATGTCAAAGCGCCGCATCGGTGCCCTCATTGTCTTTGAAAACGGCATCCGCCTCAATGATGTCATTGCAACCGGCACGCACGTCGATGGCATCATCTCACAGCCCCTGATCGAAAACATCTTCGAGCCCAAGACACCGCTCCATGACGGCGCGGTGGTGATCCGTGATGATCGTGTTGTTGCTGCTGCCTGTCTCCTGCGCCTTTCCGATACCACCGGTGTGGGGCGTGATCTCGGGACGCGGCATCGGGCAGGCATTGGTGTAACCGAGGTATCGGACGCAACGGTCATCATCGTTTCCGAGGAAACGGGAACGATTTCGCTGGCAGAGGGCGGAAATCTCGTTCGGAATCTGGACGAACAGGCAGTCCGCCAGACACTGGGACGTCTTTATATCAAGGAATCCAAGGACCGGTGGCTGCTGCCGCTGCTTCATCTGAAACAAAGGAGTCAGACGAGCCATGATGAACAGTCGTCCAACACGAAACAATAAGAAAAAGCAGGGCAGGTTTCTGCAGGCTGCGTCAAGGCTGATCAGCAATCGAGTCTTCATTGCGATCCTCTCCGTGATTGCAGCGATCATCATCTGGGGAATCATGATGTCCTCAGATGGAACGCTGACAAGGCGGAAAGTGTTCACAAGCGTCCCGGTCAGCGTAACCGGCGAGACGACGATGATCAGCCGTGGATATATTGTGACCGATAACATTCTTTCCATGGTCCCGACGGTGGACATGGTCATTGAAACGACGCAGTCCAACTATGCACGTGCCAACTCCACCTCATACAATCCCCATTTTGAACTGACGCAGGTCACGGGCGAGGGGGAGAATACACTCAGCATTGTCTATTCCTCCCAGGCCTATGGTCAGGTCATTTCCTGCGAACCCAATACGATTACGGTTCATGCAGAGCGATATATTACCAGGCGGATCCCGGTGCTGGTGACGCCTGTCGGTGATCTGCCTGAGGGAGTTTACCTGAAGAGCTACCGCTCAGATCCGACATACCTTTCCGTTTCGGGCCCGATCAGCATCATCAATACGATTTTAAGGGCCTCTGTGCTGCTGGATCAGAGCATGCTGAGTGCGGAACGGATGACGGATCGTCTGTCCCTCAGCATTGAACTGCAGGCGACAGATGGGTCCGTGGTGGAATCGGATAAAGTGACGGTGACCAACCAGTCCGTCATCACGTCGTCGGTTATTGTGGAGACGGAGCTGATTCCGGTTAAGAGCATCGCACTGGATGGCCGCGAATTTGTGAGCGGCGAGCCGGCAGAGGGCTTTGAGCTTACCGGAGTTGAACTTGGAAATGACACGATCCACGTTGCAGCGGCTCAGGAGATCCTGGATGCGATCACGGCGATTACCACAGACGAGCCCATGAGCATTGCCGGGGCAACGGAGGATGTGACCGGATACGTTCGGCTGCGCCGCCTGACGGGCATTGAAAGCACGCTGCCTACGGAGATGGCGGTGACAGCCCGGATTGCGGAGAAGACGATCAGCAGAACCATCCGTTCGGTGAACATTACGGCAAAGGGACAGGGAGGCTCGACGGTCACCCTTTCACCCAGTCGAATCAATGTGCGCTTTACCGGACCTTATACCAAGATCAATACACTCGCTGCCGGGGACATCTCTCTCTATGTGGATGTAACTGACCTCGAGAATGGAACGTATTATCTGCCTCTTGAAGTGGTGGCGGACAACCTGAGTGAGTATACAGCAGAACCGGATGATACCATCATACAGGTGGTTGTAAAGACAAGGTAAAAAGAGCCGGCCGCAGTCAAGCGACCGGCTTTTCACAATCAGCCAAAGACGGAGGAAACCATGGGAAAACTGGTGGATTTTCTGTTCACCCTTCTGCTGGGATGGGTGCGCAGCTTTGCCAATACACTCTGGTCAGTCTTTAACAATGACCGGCAGAGCGTTCTTCAATGGGTAGGGAAATACTGGCTTCCGATCGCCGCTGTCCTGATTGCGGTGGGCCTTCTTGGTGACTGGATCATCTGGCTGATTCGCTGGCGCCCCTATCATCTCTGGGCGATCCGGTTTCGAAAGATCCTGGGGATCAGCGATGAGGAAGTCCGGGAGATGAATAAAGAAAAGGCATGGGTGGAGCCGGAACCGCAGCCGCAGCCGGAACCGGAGCCCGAGTGGGCGTATCCGTCTTTTACCGAGGAGGACGTGCAGCAGATGGACCAGCGGGGGTCCATGGTGCGGGACGAGGATCTGGGAGAATATCCCGGCATGCGCTACGATGGGGCAGATTCCCTTGGCGATACCCAGAAATACAAACGGCCTCAGTTTCAGGAGGATGAACAGACCAGATATCAGCGTGAGCTTCGCGAATATGAAATCAAAAAGGCACAGTATGATCGGGACATGGCAAAGTGGCAGCACGAAAAGGATATGGAAGAGTATCAGACAAAGCGTGCTCAGTATGCCCTCGATATGGTGGAGTATGAGCGACAGATGGCCGAGTATGAAAAGATGTATGGGAAACAGCAGACTGTGACTGAGGAAGAATCCAATGGCACATCCGGGGAACCGGGGCCAAGGAAACGTCGCCGCACGGGAGGCGACCCGGCGTGAGCGAGGTGCTTCAGGTTCTGGTTGCCGTCCTGATGATCCTGGGACTTGGAATGGTGGGGCTTTCGCTTTT
This sequence comes from Clostridia bacterium, assembly GCA_017476605.1. Classification (GTDB taxonomy): domain Bacteria; phylum Bacillota; class Clostridia; order Christensenellales; family Aristaeellaceae; genus Ventricola. The sequence continues at coordinate 10,240 of JAFUZM010000018.1, read as the reverse complement.
ATACCGGCTGCTCTGCCGGTTTCCGGGCGAAACGTCTCGGGGCGAGACACATTGCTCTTATCGGATGGCGGCCGTGTTTGCGCTGCTGATGCTCCTCTCCCGCCTGATGCTGTATGCCTTTGCCTTCTTGCTGGCAAGGCTTTCGCATCTGGAAGCATTTACGTTCCTGGACCGCATGTACCAGCTGTGGATTCACTGGGATGCCCGGCATTATCTTAGAATTGCCGAAACCGGATATCCGACCATGGGAGATGACCGGCTGATTCTGGTCTTTTTTCCCCTGTATCCCTGGCTCGTTCGAGCTCTCACGGTAACGGGACTTTCTGCAATGTTTGCGGGGATGCTGCTATCCCTTGCAGCGGCCTCCGTTGCGACCGCGCTCCTATACCTTTTATCCGGGTTTTATCTTGACCCGGAGGGAAGCCGCATGGCGGCAATCCTCTTTATTCTCAATCCTGTCGGCGTTTTTTTCTGCACCCTGTACACAGAGGCGCTCTTCCTCTGCCTGACGCTGGCCTGCGTATATCTTAAAAAGCGTGGGCATCCGTGGTGGTCAGCATTCTTTGGCATGCTTTCCGCGTTTACCCGGATGCCCGGAGTCATCGTCGCCGGCCTAGTGCTGATTGATCTGCTGAGAGACAGTGTCCATAGGGTGGATGCCAAAAAGGTGTTTGCCTGCCTTTTGCAGATGCTGATCATCTTTTCGGGACTTTTTCTCTACTGGGGCGTCAACTGGGTGCTGACCGGAGATCCCTTTACCTATCTTACCTATCAAAAGGAAAACTGGTATCAGTCTGCCGGGACGTTCTGGGACTCCGCCATGAACACGGTACGCTACTTTTTCCTGACAAAGGGCGAGAGCGATCACTGGTGGTCGTGGGGGCTGCAGCTTCTCACCATGACCGGGGCCGTGGCACTTCTCCTTCTCAATCTGGATACGGAGTATGACCTGCTGGCCTACAGCTTTGTCTATCTGTGCATTGTATTTGCACCCACGTGGCTGCTCTCCGGCATGCGCTATGTTTCCGGCATGTTTACTCTGCCGATTCTTGCAACCCGGCTGCTGAAACGTCGCCGCGGGGTGTATCTTTCCTGCTGTATTGTCCTGTTTGTCTTGCTTTTCGTCTTTGTTTACGGGTACACGACAGCGGTAGAATTGCTTTGATGAAAGGAATTCCATATTATGATCCATGTTCTTTGCATGAATCCTGCAATTGATAAGCAGTACTTCGTGCGGGATTTCATCCCCGGACGTTCTTATACCGACCAGGTACCAAGCCTGTTTCCAGGAGGAAAAGGCATAAACTGTGCCCGCGTGTTTTCGCAGCTCGGCGAACCGGTGCATCTTATCGCGCTTCTGGGGGCCAATGCAGACTGCATTACCGAGGAAATGCGGAACCGCTGTGACTGTATCTTCCTTCCTGTGGACGGTCCCTGTCGGGTCACGGTCAACATTATTGATGAGAAGCAGGATCGCGAAACGGTCCTGAGCGAACGCGGGCCCACGGCATCACCGGCAGTGCTTGCCAAGCTGCATTCTGTTCTTGAGGCCTGCATCATGAAAGGGGATATCATTGTTGCCTCAGGGTCCCTGATGTGCGGGCTTCCAAGAACGCTGTACAGGGAGATTAGCCGGCTTTGCGAAAACAGGCAGGCAAAGTGTGCACTTGACTGTAATGCCTCACTGCTGCCGCCGTCCATTGAGGATGCTCATTATTTTCTTGGAAAGCCCAATGAGATGGAGCTTTGTGCCATGCTGGGGAGGGAGCCCACCTCGGATCCGAAAGAATTATACGCGGGCGCTCTTGGAATGCGGCATGTGTATGATAATCTGCTTGTTTCCATGGGAAACAATGGAGGATTGCTGGTGACAGGCAAGGGTGCCTACAAGGCGAAGCTCCCCGTTATTCCGATACGTTCTGCCGTAGGCAGCGGGGATGCGACGTTTGCAGGTGCCCTGACGGGGTTTGTTCGGCAGATGGAGGATGAGGACATCCTGCGACTTGCAATGGCCTGCGGGCTTTCCAACGCAACGCATGAGGAAGTAGGATTTGTTGACCCGGATGAGGTACATCGTCTGATGGGGGACATTGAGGTAACCCGTGTGTCATAAGGAACGACCCGCATTTCCGGGGAATGGGGAATTACCAAAATCGTCCTCTGCATAGAGCCTCAGCAGCCCTCCAGGGAAATCAAGACTATGGCGTGCATGAATGCAAGCACACGGGGAGAGAATCGCGTTGAACGGTAGAAGAAGCAGGACTGTTATGGTATAATGAGGCAAGGCCTTCCTCTGACAGCGACGATGTCGCCTGGATGAGGCGAAGCCACAGGTGCTATTGCACATGAATATATGAGACCCGGCCAGATGTCCTGGCAGTGAATAAAGGAGAATGACGAAAATGGAACAGAACCAAAGGGAAAAATTTGATCCGGTTCGGACGTTTTTAATGATGCAGCCGGATCGGAGAGGAAAGCTCATTACGGGAATCGCAATGAGTGTCTGTCTTTTCCTTTATCTCATGACCGTGATGGGATTTGCAGCAACGCCGGTGGTGGCTGTTGTGGCAGTACTCTGTTTTGTGGGCATGGTCTATGCTGCCTATGCAAGCCTTAAAAAGGAAAGCATGATCATCTATCTCACCTCCGGCCTCTTTTTAGCGCTTGGGATCATTGCTCATCTGACCCTTCTGAGCGTTCAGTCGGGGCGCTTTGCAAGACAGCTTTCCCCAATGCTTGAGAGCATGTGGAACTATGACCTTCTTACGGCAATGGCCTGGGAAGATGGCTCGTGGTCCGGCGGGTATCTGTTGATCATGGGACTCATTTCCCGTCTTGAAGTATTCCCGACATTGTATGCCATTAAGCTTGTAAATCTGGTCTTTATTGCAGCGTCTGCTGTTGCGGTTCAGCGTCTGTATCTGCTGACGGGGGAGAGAAAGCCACTGGGCAGCGTCCTGGTAATGGGCATCTCTGTTCTTGCCATGACCGTTCTCCTAAACAATGGCGCATGGGCGCACTGTGATGCGATCTTTGCCGCGTTTTCTCTCTGGGGACTGTATTTCCTTCTGAGCGCCCATCCACTTGCCGGATGCATTTTCTGGGGACTTGCTGTCGGATTCAAGCTGCAGGCAGCTTTCCTGTTCCCGCTTTTGATTCCGCTTTTCATGGAACGCAAGGTCAGCATTCGTCATCTTCTTGTCGGCTTTGCTGCCTTCATCGCCCTGCATATTCCGATGCTTCTGGATGGACAGTCACTGCTCTCCATCCTTGCCAGATACAATGAACAAATCCTGACGGTTGCCTATGAAGGTGCTGGCCTTACGGATAACGTTCCCAACATATTTGGCCTCATGAACATCGCCTCCGTTCGCGAGTTCAGCGGAATGGGCCTGTTCTTTGGCTTGTTTGTCGCTCTGATTCTGGCCGTTGCCATGGTGCGCAGGGGACCGCTTGAAACAAGGACATGGCTTCGCTGTGCAATCCTGCTGGCCTTTGGCCTTCCGATGATTCTGCCACAGATGAATGTCCGCGTTTTCTATCTGGCCTTCCTTCTTGCACTGGCGGACGCGAAGGACATTCGCGGCATTGCCGTGGCGGCAGTGATTGAGACGGTATCCTTAATGGGCTATATGGCAGGGCTCTTTGGCGCCACAGTTATCCCGTTGATTCCGCTTTCCATCGTCACCTTTATCTTTACTCTGTATCTGATCATCTCTGTATTTTCAGGGAAAAATGAGGCAGTAAATGGACAGCCTTGACAGACAGCTGAGAGATATTCTGACGAGGCCCATGAGCAAAACGGCACGCCGTATCTTCTTTGCTGTTACTGCGGTTTGCCTGTATATTCTCATGCACCTGTTTCATTTTCATGCCTGGGGCATGGAGCGGGAGCTGACGCTGCTCTTGTTCTTCCTTGCACCGCTTCTCGGAATGATCTTTCTGTATCATTTTGGACCTGAAACGCCTGTTGAGATCGGGATCGGTACTATGGTGCTGTTCCTTGCAATGACCATGCGCATTTGCTTTGCGGATCATGTTTCGAGTGATTATGAACAGTATCTGGCGAAGTGGATGGACACCCTGGCTTCGCAGTCCTTTCGTGCGAACATGCAGATGCAGGTCGGCGAATATCATGTTCTTTATCAGTACATTCTGTTCCTGCTTGGTCGTCTTCCGATTCCAGATCTTTACGCGATAAAAGCGGTATCTTTCCTTGGAGATGTCTGTCTGGCAGGTGCCGCTCTCTATCTGACCCGGGAAAGACGGAATCTGACCGGCCTCCTGCTCCTTTGTCTTCCGGCGATTGCTGCGAATGGCGCTTTGTATGCACAGTGTGACAGCCTGTTTACAGCCTGCGCAGCATGGGGCGTTGTGTTCATTTTAAAGGACCGACCGGGCAGAGGAATGGCGGCCATGGCGCTTTCGCTCTGCTTTAAGCTTCAGGCAGTCTTTGTCTTTCCTGTCCTCATCTACTTTTATATCTGCTCACGGATCCATCTGCGGGATATTCTTGTGTTCGTCATTACAGGGATTCTCGTGCAGCTGCCGGCGATTCTGTTCGGTAAGAGCATTCCTGCACTGATTCAAATCTATCTGGGGCAGACAGGACTGTATACCAACCTCAACTATGGTGCGGCCAATCTTTGGGGCATACTGGGCGGGGAAGGCCTGGATGGATATGCCTACGGGACATTCAGTATCGCCATGGCATTGATTGCCTGCCTCATTCTTCTCAGCAAAGCCATTGCAGGTGGAAAGAGGACCACAGAGCATGACTTGCTTCTTACAGCGCTTATGGCGCTTATGGTCTTTTTCCTGCTTCCGCGGATGCACGAGCGGTATATTTATCTGGCTGAAATCATGACATGGATGTGCGTGATGAAGGTTCCCCGTGCGATTGTGCCGGCGGCTTTTGTCTCACTTTCCTCACTTGTCTCATTGTTTGGATTTGGTATTCCGTTATATATGGCTTCTTTCCTTGTTCTCGTTGCTCTTTTGTGCCTGATCAGACTCTTTGGTGAATCTTTGAATACCCCCTGATATTGTGCCTCCAATAACAGAAGGAAGGTGAAACTGTGGATAGAGAAGGGATGCTCAATTTTCTCAAGGAAGAAGCAAAGGGAATTGCAATCATGTTTGGACCGAAGTGCGAGACGCTGGTTCATGATATGACCAGACCCGGACACCCGATCCTTGCCATTTATAATGGCTCGGTGACCGGACGGGAGGTTGGATCCACAGTGGACATCTTCGGTGACATTGGAGATTATGGACGCGAGGTGCACAACAACCGGGCTTATACCAACCAGATGGTCCTGACAAAGGACGGACGGATGCTGAAAAGCTCCACATTTGTGTTTGAGGATAAGGAAAACGGATATCATTTTGCACTGGGCATCAACTTTGATATTACTGAAATGGCCCGTGTATCGCAGGTTTTAAGTGAGCTTTCTGCCACCAATGGTGAACTCAGGGAAACACTTGCCCTGGATGCAATCGGCCAGATGGAGGAGATGCTCAAGGAGTGTATCAGCATTGTCGGAAAAGAGCCCAAGGATATGCAGAAATCAGACCGGGTTCGTGTGATCCGGATGCTTTATAAAAAACGCGCCTTTACCTATCAGCGTTCCGTTGCCATCGTCGCTGAGCGCCTCAATGTCTCTCGCTATACCGTCTATAAGTATATGCATGAGATTGAGGAGGCAGAGTCAAAGGAAAGTTTCCAGGCAAACAAGTGAATCATTCAAAATCAGGCAGGCGGCCCCATCTTACGGAGATGGGGCCGTCTGCCTGATTGTTGGCTATTTTTCTCTGTTCAGTCGGAAATCAACGGAACGCTTCAGATATTCAAGGTAATTCTCATCCCGGCACATGGCCTTGCCTGGCGTGTCAGACAGCTTGGCAACAGGATTGCCATTAACGGTCTGCAGCTTGATGACAATGTTCAGTGCCTTCTCACAGGTATCATTGGAAACAAACGTACCGATACCAAAGGAGACCTTCACCCGGTCATGGAAGTAATCGTGGAGCGCCTGAGCCTTATCAAAGGTCAGACTGTCACTGAACAGAAGCAGCTTGTTTTTCGGATCCACGCCAAATTTTTCATAATGGGCAATGATCTTCTCTCCCCATTCAAAAGGATCGCCGCTGTCATGGCGAACGCCGTTAAAGTTATTGACCATGGAACGATTGAAATCCTTCAGGAACAGGTCTGTGGTGATCGTATCTGTGAGTGCCGTTCCATTGTCGCCCTGATATTCCTCATACCAGTCCTCAAGGGCATAGTGATTGGTGTAGGCCAGCGGGATGGAATTGATTCCCTGATACATCTGGACGTATTCATGCGCATATGTCCCAATCGGGGTCAGATTGTATTTCATCGCCAGGTACACATTGGAGGTACCGATGCAGTTTTTAGTTTCGGTGGCAAAGCGACGGACCTCCTCATCCTCCCACTCCCGCGAAAGTCTCCGACGACAGCCGAATTCTGCAAACTTGAAGGTGTATTTTCCTTCCTGGAATCCACGGATTTTCTCATCCAGCCGCTCTTTAGCAGAGGCGAGCAGCGTCTTGTAGTCATATTTTAACCGGAAATAAACCTCGTTGACAATTTCAAGCAGATAGATCTCAAACTGCATGGCAGAGAACAGCGGGCCCCGGACGACAATCTCAAGAGTGCCATCCTCAAGCAGCTCGGTTTCTACATAGTCCCGGATCGGATGCCAGAGCCGCAGGAATTCGACATAATCGCCCTTGATAAAGCGGATGGAGCGAAGATATTCCAGCTCCTCCTTGCGGAATCTCAGGGAACAGAGGTGATCAATCTGCGCATTGATTTCCTCAAACATTTCCTGAGTGAAGACGATGCCCTCATTGCGGCAACGGAAATAATACTCACCGGTCAGGTTTGTATGCTTGTGGAAAATCACCTGATCCATATTGAATTTGTAGAGATCTGTATCGAGTAAAGAAACGACAATCGGATTCAGTTTCATGTTTTCATTCTCCTTTGCAGGTTTACAGGTACCTGTTTCTGACAGGCCTCCATCGCGCAGGCGATGGAGAAGACTTTCTCAGGCTGATGGCTGGCCCACATCAGAATAAATGTGTAAAACAAGTGGTACGCCAAACCGGATTAAGCCCGGATTTCACTTAAGTATTGCTGCCTTTTCTCAGCATCTCAAAGATTTCCGGTGGCACCAGCTGTTTCAGCATGGCTTCCCGTTCCTCAATTTCCCGGATCAGCTGCCTGACCTTCGTCGAGGATATATGACGCATTTCCATCGGCGAGGGGATGACCTGAACCCAGGGCGCAATCTCCTTTAAAAAGGGATCCTCGCGTAACCATCTCTCCGGGTCATCCTCGCTACGGGGGAGACAAACGATGCCGAATTCCCCGGCGATTTCCTTAACGTGAAGCCATCCGGTTTCAAGCTCCAGGAGCTTATCAGATCCCAGCAGAAGTGCTGCGTGGATTCCCTCACTTCTAAGATGACAGAGTGTGTCGTAGGTTCGGGGCTGACTGGCCTGGCGCATCTCCCAGTCTGTGACCTGCATCCAGGGACGATTTTTGGATGCTGCCTGCAGCATCTCAAGACGTACATCATCCTGATAGGCATAATCCTTTCCCTGATCATCCCTGATGTATGCAGAACGGGAGGGAACAAATATAACGGATTCCCGCCCGGTAGCTGTTCTGGCATGATCTGCCAGAAGCAAGTGTGCCTGTGTTGGCGGGTTAAAAGCGCCGAAAAAAGCAAGTGCCTTTGTCATGCGTTCACCTCAGAAAATGGATTCAGAATGGTCGGCATACGGCGCTTGAACATATTGGCAGATTCTTTCCTGCGAATGACCTCATCTATATCAGGGTTTCCACAGGTACCTTCTCTCAGATACAGGTGAATATCCCGGTATTTCAGTCCCAGGTTTTCTTCATCGCTCTTTCCGGTAAGCCCATCTGAGGGTGTCTTTTCTACGAGATCTCGGGGAAGCTCGGGCATGGTCAGTCCAACGGCGACGACCTCCACACTGGTGAGTGCGCCCAGAAGGGAAAAGTCACAGGAGGTATCTCCGTCTTTGGTGCAGTATCCCACTGTACTTTCACTAAGGTTACCTGTACCGACCAGCCGGGCACCCAGAGCCTGAGTGAAATACCGGAGCGTTGTCATGCGAAGCCGTGGGGCAACGTTGACATCTGCCGTCTTGCTTGCCGGAACATCAAAATCGCCCTCAGCCGGGGCATCTCCCCACTGGCCCGTTACCTGGCGCAATGCGCCATGGATGACGCCGATATTTACAATTCTGTGCTGGATGCCAAGACAGCTGCAGACACGTTTACTGTCATTCAGATCACTTTGTACACCGTCTGGAAGCATGATGCCGTAAACGTTTTCCTTGCCGAGTGCCCGCGCACACAGAGCAGCAGATACGGAAGAATCTTTGCCTCCGGAAATGCCGATCACAACCCGACTGAATCCCTGCTGAGCTGCTGTTTCCCGGATCTGCTCAATCAGGCGATCTCTTGTTTGTTCCGCATTAAAGGTATATGACATGGATGGTTTTCCTCCTTTTTCTCAGTGAACTTCAATCTGGCAGCTCCGCATTGTTTCCAGCGCAGCCAGATGTTTTTCTTTGGTGACCCCGGCACAGCAGGCGGAATCGACGATGAGATCTGCCTCGGGGAAAGCTGCTTTTAGCAAAAGCGCATTTGAAACAACGCAGATATCGGTGCAAAGGCCAATCAGCTCAAAGGTCAGCTTTTCATCCGGCTCAATGCTGCCCTCAATCATCTTAACGAGGTCTACACTGCCAAAAGTTGGCTTCTCCACGATGACGGAATCTCCCAGTGCTTTCTGGATATCAGGATTCAGTTCCCAGCCCTTGGTTCCACGAATGCAGTGGGGAACAGGGAGAAAGCGTCCCTCGCGGGTGGTCATGTAATCGGATTCGTGGGTATCCATGGTTGCGATCACCGTATCTCCTGCATCTCTGCGGGCTATGATTTTCTCTGCAGCTTTTTGAACAATCTGCTGTGCCTCTGGCGTACCGAGACTACCGTCAATGAAATCATTCTGCAGATCTACTGCAATCAGATAACGTTTTTCCTTCATGTTCTATTCTCCTTGTCTATGTCAGCCGATATAAAACTGCCGGGCGCCCCCTTCTCTTTCTTTCTTCACGATCAAGAGGAAGAATGCGCCGGGTTTCCTCGTAGCGTTTGCGTATAAACCGTCTGAAATTACTTCCGTCCTCGGGTTTTCCCAGTATCGCCTCGTAAATACTCTGAAGCTCACCCAGAGAAAAGCACATCGGATTATTAAGAAACCGGAAGCCGATTTCCGTATAATCAATTTTTCCCTGAAGGCGGGCAATACCGGTTTCAATGATCCTGCTATGGTCAAAAGCCAGATCACTGCCAATCAGTTTTGTCCCATCCTCACCGATCAGTTGAAAGTCTTCCTTCAACTGAATCTCAAAGCAATGGCAGATGGTTCCCTCTTCCATTAGCAGCTGCTTTAGTTGAACAAAGGGGACGATTACCAGATAGGTTACGGAGATGACACGCCCACGGGGATCCCGGTTTACCTCAGTAAACGTATAGAGCTGTTCCATGTAGACATCCTTGAGTGGGAAAAGTTCATCCATCAGGCGCTTTGCTGTAGTTTCTGCCGATTCGTTAATTTCAACAAATCTGCCAGGCAGCGCCCAAAGATGAGCATAAGGCGATTGAGTGCGCTTTGAAAGAAGGATGTTCAGATGCTCTTCCTTGACGGTCAGAATCAGAAGATCGACAGTGATATACAGCTGATTTGTGTCCAATTTTTCGTGCATGGGAATCACCTCCTTCAAATATGGTTAATCTGACCATAAATACTATAATGCCAATCGCATGGGATGTCAATATGTTATTTCAAAAAAATCTCCAAAATAAGCATTTGACCTCGAATTAGGATGTGTGGATGCACATAAACACGAAAAATGCTGGATTTCTGATTGCTGATTCTTGCTTATACGGTGTAAAACCATTTGGAATGCCTGAAACAAGCAAACTCAAGGAGTACGAATCAAAAATTGTCAATATGACTATAATGCTTTTCTGTCAACCCGAACATTATTTGAGACTATTTTTGACCTTTTGCCGCAAATTGAATGAGACGAATTGAGTCATACAGTTTATATTGATTAACAGATTTTGCATATTAAATGAGACTGTGCAAACTACCAAGAAAGGTTCCAT
>JAFUZM010000161.1 GCA_017476605.1 Clostridia bacterium | reverse complement strand
ATTTTTATATTTTGGACAAAGTTTGGTATGTGAAGACAATGGCGAAAAATACATGGGAAAAAACTATGTAAGGTGAATGATCACTCTATCTTGCAGTACATATGAATGAAAGTGGAATGAATTTGAAGTTCATCGTTGTTTAACAGTTTGGATTATATTTGAATTCTTAAACTACTTTTTCAAAAGATAATCACCTTGCATAATTTTTTTTGATTTGGAAAGTTTTCCTATTTTCCTTCCTAATCCATAGATAACATAGCATACGGAGAAGAATACTACTGAATATTTTCATAGCGTTTGAAAGTTGACTGAAGCGGGTCAGACATGTGTCAAAAGGGAGAAAAAGAGTTATGGGAGTTTGATGGCCGGATGTGGTTGATCATGCTCCTGGCATTTTGCATTATAGAGAGTTCAGAAGTTGGCCCTGGTGTCTTCACATACCAAACTTTGTCCAAAATATAAAAATGGTTTGTCTTGTGAATCATCCTCTTCCCAATGATATTTGAGATAACTTGTGATTCTTTTTGGGACAAACCACTTAATATTTATGGACAATATTCTTTGTGTGAAGACATCAATCCTGTCATAGGAAAGCACCTCTGTGGAACGCAGCGTCTGATACATGCTTTTTAATTCCTCTGGGAACATCTCCCGCAGGTTTTCCAGAGGGCGGACTGCTGTCCATTGAAAATATCCGCACCACCCGCCGTCTGGCCTATGTCCTCCAGGTTGTAGGAGAACACGAGGGAACCTTCGTTGTTGATTCCGATGGGCATATCAAAGTCATACGGCAGAAATACGATCTTCTTTTTCTTCGATCTGCTCATGTGCACCCCTCCTCATTTGATGGCATAAAAATACCCTGCCAGTCATCCAGCAGGGTAAATTGCCTTTTCGTCCACTCGATTTGTTTTTTCGCCCGATTTCTCTTTCATTTGGACGAAAGCCACTCATCCACCTCAGATTTTAGATAAAATGTACTCCTTCCGTTTCCCTGCTTCACAAGGATTCCATCCTCCACCAGTTTCTTTATGGAATCCAACGCAGCAGTCCTTCCTATGCTTGGGCAATTCGCTATCACATCGCTGCTTTTGATCTTTCCGATAGACTGATCAACATAGGCCTTAACGATGTCATAAGCGCTGCTCTTCACGCCCGAGTCGTCCATGATTCCCACGCGCTCTTCAAATTCTGTATAGCAAGCCAGAACAGCCTGAAGCATGTAACGAATGAAAGGCGTTGGATCATTTGTCCCCTTGTGCCATCCCATATCTGAATCCTCAAGCACCTCATAGTACCTGTCTTTTGTCTTCTCGATCTGTTTTTCCACACTGATATATTTACCAACAAGGTATCCATTCTGATAAAGAAGCAGCAGTGTCATCAGACGACTCATGCGCCCGTTTCCATCATTGAACGGATGGATGCACAGGAAGTCGCATATGAATGCAGGGATCACAAGAAGCATATCCACTTCCTCTGTTGCAGCCGCTTTTGCATATGCATCACAAATGGACTCTATTGCATCTGGGGTTTCAAACGGCGCAACCGGTGTAAATCTGGTAACCGATGTCCCATCTGGTCTTGTCTCATTGATGTAGTTCTGTACATTTTTGAATTCTCCGCCATAGGAAACTCCTGCCCTTTTCATCAGGTCTCTATGGAGCTGCAGGATATATGACGGCCGAATCGGGATGTAATCATGGTTTTCGTGGATTGTATTCAGCACATCCCTATATCCCATGATCTCGTTCTCATCCCGGTTCCTGGGTGTTGTCTTTTCATCAAACAACTGTCTGATGCGGGTACTGGTGGTCACAATTCCCTCGATTTTATTTGATGACTCGGTACTCTGCCTTTTTGCAATCTCCACCAGTCGATCCAGCTCAACAGGCTTTTGTCTGATAAAAAGGTCCTGTTTTCCTTTCGCTTCATGGATTTTCGCGATAAGGTTTACGATATCTGTATCCCATTTCTTTTTCGAGAGGGTACTGTAGTCAAATGATCTCATGGAGTTTTCTCCTTTCGTCCGCCCGAAGGTTTCTTTCGTCCGATTTTAATGCAATTCGGACGAAAAGTCAACCTGCCGGACGAAAAAACCTCTTAAGTCCCCACTTCCTCCGTCAAGCTCGTCCCGATAAATGACGGGAACATGTTCTTTGCGCGGGAGTCCACCATCAGGAACAGCTCCGTAAACAGGTAATAAAAAAGAGCCGAATCCAGCTCCACATAATTACCGAGTTCCGCCCTGAACCTTGCCTTCCGGTATGCTGCCGTATCGTTTGTGAAAGTCGTACTGTTTTCCCCGTTCACGATGGTCACAGGCTCCGCAAGCGCATCCTCTGTAGCCTGCGTGGGATCCACACTCACCATCCATGTCGCAAATTCGGCAAGCTGGGCAGGGGCGGTATAAGGCGGGTCCGTATCCGGGTACCTGGCTTCAAAGTCGTTCAGCCAGTCGTCTCCCGTATAGTTCGCGCTTTTCCACAGCACACGATCACCCGTATTATTCTTCACTTCCCAGGACTCATCGCCCTCTTCAAATCCGAAGACTTCCTCCGTCCCCTTGTCATTGTTGAAGTTGTATTTCCCGAGGAAAGTGGTCTCATCATCCACGGTATCATGCCAGAAGATCACGATGGGGAAACCGTCTATGCCCTGGCGTACACGGGCATCCTCAACCTGCGCAGGTGTCCTGTAAGGACAGGCATCATTGTACAGGATTGCCAGCTCCACATTGTTCGCGCCTTCGGAAGACGCCACGTCAGCCTTCATACAGAAAGCATTTGTAGGAACAGATGGACTCCGCAGCTGATAATTGCTGACCGTCTGTCCGTTCGGATTGATGACCGATGAGGTGATTGATACCGCTGAGATGATGCAGAAGATGGATGAAGCAGGGACATCGTTTGTCTTGTCGGCTATGTATATCGCAGCGGGGAATTTCATTACATCAGAACAGGAAAATCGGATTAAGGAGGTGTTGGATATGACGGCTCTTGGAAGAAGATATGAGCAGGAAAGGAAACAGTACGGCGATCTGCGTAAGGCAACAGTTTATGTAGAACTGGTGGATAAAAAGATGCTGGGAAAGAGCATGACCGAACAGGAAGCGTGCGATGAGGTTGGAATTGATACGTATATCATGGCAAAAGCTGTTATTGATTCCAACCAAGAAGCAGCTGCCGGTAAAATGGCATAATAGCTACATGAATTCCACATTACAGTGGGTGGTGAGGAGCGTCTTTCTTTGCTTATAGACGTTAATTCCCACCACAAGGGACTAAAAAATAATATATTCCTATTTTTTTGACTTATTTTTACTCCCTTTGGGGCGTCCTCTTTTCCGCTGTACAGGCGGTTCATCGTTCTCGCTTTTTTGCTTGTTTTTGCTGCCCTTTGGCCGTCCTCTTCCCCGGTGCACAGTTTCGCTGTTCTCTGTTTTCTGCTTGTTTTTACTGCCTTTTGGTCTTCCACGATGGCGTGTTCCAGATTCATTCCCACTATCTTCGGGTGTGGTGGCTTTACTCTTTGAGCCTTTGCCTTTAGCAGATGAGCCTTCAGGTATTCCTTCAACGTGTTGTGTTTTCTGCTTTTCTTCTTCTGAGGCAGAGTCTTTTAAGCAGTGAATTGGCGATACCGCCTCGTTCTTGAAGCGTTTTGTTTCATAACCTGCTATGTAGTCCAAGTTATTCATATCCAAGCCGATGCGAGCCATTATTTCTTTCTGCTTCGTACTTTGATTATGAATGACTTTGTAGTGAGTATCGCCAATTAAGTTAATATTGATTAGTTTTAATTCCTTGATTGCAACGTTTGTGTCATAAACCGGATAACCACTCCGGCATCTGGTCATAATCCCATGTCTTATGATTGCTGCAACGAAAGCAATCAATTCCCTAACCCGTATTCTATGCATCGAATGAACACGAAGAGCGTCATTTCCAAGCTGTGTTTTCAATATTGAGTATTGCTTTTCAGATGCATCCCGCAAGTTATAGACGCGATCCGCCTCTTTTGCTGTCATTGGATTTCGACATATCAGTCCATAGAACCCTTTTGTTTCATTCTCCGAATCTACCGCCTCTGCGTCTACCTTGACTTCTAAGCCGTTTTCTCCATTGACTACAGAAACGTAGTCGTCAAGTTTTGGGGGAATCTTGGGAACAGTTTTATTTGCAATTGCTTCCTCCGCTTCCTTTGCTGCCTCCATCACTTCATCAATCAAATAGGAAATACGTTCTGAGCCGTTTTTGCAGTCCCAAATGATGCATCCGCTCACCTCGGCTTTGGAATTATTAAATGGTTTTATCTTTGCTTCAGAAGCGCCAAATAGTCCATGACCGAGTGCGTACTGGTATTTGTACTTGATCTTGTTTTGGTACTTGCTCAGCAATGTTTCAAAGCCTAATGTACCTTCTTTCATCATAATGACATAGTCATACTCGTTTTTATTGAGTAACTCGATGCAGCCATCCGTGCAGAAGCCACGGTCCAGAATCACACCTTTTATGGTCATCTTGTATCCAGACATGATATCAAGCATTTCCTTGAGTGCGTGAGAATCCACGCGACTACCACGATAAACCTGGCTGGTCACTGGTACTCCTGTCTCTGTTACAGCATAGAGGAAACTAATGATATCAACATTCTTATGTGATTTTGCTTTTCCTTTTTCCGCCTCATCAATATCTGTTCTGCAGTCATCGTTGGATCCATCAATACATAACCACACACCAAATTCATCCTGAGAGCCAAATCGTTTTAACCATGCATTTTTAAATGCCTGCACATGGTTGTCTGTAATAGCGTTGTCGAATTTTTCTCCCATCCAAGAATCGGAATACACTCTGTCCAGAAATGTCATCTGCTCTTTCATTTCTGATTCAAAGTCTTTGGCAACATTGCTTTTGGTCATTATTGAATACACTGCGTAATCCAAGACAAGATTTGCGTTTTGTATTCCAAGCTGCTTTCTGAGATCTTCATATAGCTTTGTATCTTCAGCTATCTTTAGTGCAGCAGCATACACTCCTATATGCTTTACATACTGGGGCAAATGCAGATGCGTAATGGACCGAAAAACATCCGGATACTTTTCTTTGTAGTTGTTATTGGGATGCATCTCTTTGTCGCTAATTGCTTTTCCGAGCCAAATGCGGGTATCCATATTATATTGGAGATCTTTGTAATAGATCTTTTGCTCAACTACATATACCCGATGGTCTTTACACACATGAGCATCATCGGGAATGGGGACAATAACGTTATAATCCGTTCCGCTTCTCACCAAAAAATCCTCCATTTCGTTTAGTCCGCTACTGACTAAACAATTATACAGTATTTTTCTGATGATAGCAATGGGTAAAACCATTGAAAATAAATGGGTTTGGCGATTTTTCGGCCAAAAAATATTCTATTATTTTTTGGCTTTAGTCCCTTGTGCTGGAAATTAACGTATAGAAGAGTATGAATAACATGACCAGATGCCTTCATACAAAGAACATTGCCTCAAAGAATAAAAGCGGTCTGCCCGAATGGAATCAAAACGTATTCCCAATTTCAGCAGGAAAAGGATGATTCTTAAGACAAACCACTTTTTAAATTTTAGACAACGCTTTGGTGACAGATAACGGTTTATCCTCGCAGATCTTTCAAAGATTACCCTGGACGCTTATTCTTTTTTGCTTGAACGCTTTTTCAGCCATTTTATTCCATAGTGATCAAGAATCTGAATGTACTTGAGCTTGAGCTTGTTGTTTCTGTAGTCACATTTGCGGTAGTACAGCCAACGCCCAAGGGGCAGATCGTCAAAATTGGTATTCCTATCTATATCAATGTGTCCATGTTTCAGGTAGTACCGTTCAAGAGCTGCAAAGTAGGGCCTCCATATTTCATCGGAACGATCGGCATTGAGCCAGGCTGCATCAATGGCATTTAGCTGGTCAATTTTCCAGACGGCAAGTTTACCTTGCCGGAATTTTTTTCTCTGGAGGATTAGCCAACTGCTGATGTTGATTCCCTCAAAAATGGTATTTTTTGGGATCAGGAGGGAATGGTGCAGCTCCTTATAATGTTTCAGACATTCACAATTTTTCGTCCACTTTTCATCGGCCCAGACTGTTGTGCCGTCCCAGATCATTCCAATTGAATCGAGCTTTTCGATCTGCCATGGTTCTAAAGGAGCAGTCCCACGGGTATTTCGATTTCGAGCTCTCTGTAAAGCGATCCAATTGGACAAATTGTCCCCATTATAGATGGTGTTGCGTGGAACGGTAAGCGTATGATGCTCGGTGTAGTAGGCGGAGGCATTTTCAAAGTGCTTCATCCATCTTGCATGATTCCGGATGGTTTGTGTGTGCCAATACATTCCAATCTCATCGAGCTGTTTCACCTGCTCTTCCTTTAGCGGGAGTTTCGACGTCCATCTCAAGGGAAAGGCCTGAAAGCATTGTAAATCAATGCTTTCAGGCCTTTCTTTTTGTAGCGCCAAAACGATATTTAGGACCGTTATGCTTTCAGTTTAAGGACAACGTCGTAAAGTTTTTGCTGCTCTTCATCCATGCTTT
>JAFUZM010000160.1 GCA_017476605.1 Clostridia bacterium | reverse complement strand
AGGGTAACCCTGACGCCCGGACCGTCTGCAATGTCCATTTTCTTGATCGCGCTATAGTACATGCTTACAGGTGCAGCACACGCTCTTTAATTTCCTGGGTCCGGCCCTGATTCCAGAACTGAGTGCCGATATAGCCGCAGGTTCTGCGGGCGACATTCATCTTGTCCTGATCGGTATTGCCGCACTGAGGACATTTCCAGATGAGCTTGCTGTTTTCCTCCACAATCGAAATCTCGCCATCATAGCCGCAGACCTGGCAGTAGTCCGATTTGGTATTGAGCTCTGCGTAGATGATGTTGTCATAGATGAATTTCATGATCTCAAGCACGGCATCCAGATTGTTCTGCATGTCCGGAACCTCGACATAGGAGATGGCCCCGCCGGGGGAGAGACGCTGGAACTGAGCTTCAAACTCAAGCTTCTTGAAGGCATCAATCTCCTCGGTGACGTGCACATGATAGCTGTTTGTGATGTAGCTCTTGTCCGTGACGCCCGGGATGACGCCGAAACGACGCTGGAGACACTTGGCGAACTTGTAGGTGGTGGACTCGAGCGGGGTGCCGTAGAGACTGAAATCAATATTGTGCATGGCCTTCCACTTGCGGCAGGCAGCATTCAGGTATTCCATGATCTCAAGTGCAAACGGGGTGGCATCCGGATCGGTGTGGCTCTTGCCGGTCATGTAACGGACACATTCGTAAAGGCCGGCATAGCCGAGGGACAGCGTGGAATATCCGCCGTACAGGAGCTTGTCAATGGGCTCGCCCTTTTCAAGACGTGCACAGGCACCATACTGCCAGAGGATCGGGGCGGCATCCGAGAGCGTTCCCTTGAGACGGTTGTGGCGGCACATGAGTGCACGGTAGCAAAGGTCGAGGCGCTCATCAAAGATCTCCCAGAACTTGTCACGGTTTCCACCGGAGGAAAGAGCCAGATCCACAAGGTTCAGTGTGACAACGCCCTGATTAAAGCGACCATAGTACTTGGGCTGATTGTTCTCATCGACATAGGGGGTCAGGAAGCTGCGGCAGCCCATGCAGGGATAGCAGTGGCCCTCGCCGTTTTTGTCGATCTTGAGCTCCTGAATCTTCTTCTCGGTGATGTAATCGGGCACCATGCGGCGGGCGGTGCACTTGGCAGCCAGCTTGGTCAGATACCAGTACTTGCTGTCCTCGTGGATATTGTCCTCCTCAAGGACGTAGATGAGCTTCGGGAAAGCAGGGGTGACCCAGACACCCTTCTCATTCTTGACGCCCTGCCAGCGCTGCTCCAGTGTCTCCTCGATGATGAGTGCGAGATCTTCCCGCTCCTGATCGTTCTTGGCCTCACCCAGATACATGAACACGGTGACAAAGGGCGCCTGACCGTTGGTGGTCAGCAGGGTAACAACCTGATACTGGATGGTCTGGATGCCGCGGCGGACTTCCTCACGAAGACGCTTTTCCGTGAGCGAGGTGATGGTTTCCTGCGACGGCTCAAGACCGACGGCATTCAGCTCTTCAATGACAGACTTGCGAATCTTTTCGCGGGAGACCTGGACAAACGGGGCCAGGTGAGCCAGAGAAATGGACTGTCCGCCATACTGGTTCGACGCAACCTGGGCAATGATCTGCGTGGCAATGTTGCAGGCCGTGGAGAAGGAATGCGGACGTTCGATCAGCGTTCCGGTAATGACGGTTCCATTCTGCAGCATGTCCTCGAGATTGACAAGATCACAGTTATGCATATGCTGTGCATAGTAATCGCTGTCATGGAAGTGGATGATGCCCTCGTTGTGCGCTTCGACGATATCCTGAGGCAGGAGGATGCGCTCCGTGAGATCACGGCTCACCTCGCCTGCAATGTAGTCGCGCTGTGTCGAATTCACGATGGGATTCTTGTTTGCATTCTCCTGTTTGGCTTCCTCATTATTGCATTCGATAAGGGAGAGAATGCGGTCATCTGTGGTATTGTTCTTGCGAACCAGAGAACGGGTATAGCGATAGGTAATGTAATGCTTGGCCAGTTCAAAAGCACCATGTGCCATGATCTGGTCTTCCACCATGTCCTGGATTTCTTCGACACTGGGCGTGCGGTTAAGCTGCTCACATGAGAGAATAACGGCATCCACAATGCGATCCACCTGAACCTCGGTCAGACGGTACTTTTCCTCAACCGTTGTGTTTGCTTTCCGGATGGCATTCGAAATTTTCTGTCTGTTAAAAATTTCCTCAGAACCATTCCTCTTGATAATTTTCATAACCCCTCAAACCCCTTAAACACTAGATATTGTGGTTTTTGCCACGAACAGGACACATTATATGCCCCTGCTATCCTTCTGTCAAGGAAGTTTTCTGAAATAAATTATTACATTTTTGTAACAATTAGGACAGAAAAAAGCAGGGGCATTTGAAATCCTTAATGTATTCAATTTTGGCGTGCCCTCCCATTATAGTCGTGGGATAGAAGTTTTTCAATCCTTTCCGGAAAGAAATCTTTTTTATTTGCTTTTTTCAGCAGGTTTGGCAAAAAAGTTCTCCCAATTTTCATAGATATTGTGTGAAAATCGACGCGAGCATACTAAATATTGACCTTACCTTGACCTTTCGCTGTATTAACGGAAAGAGGGGAGAACTTTTTTCGAGGGCACAAAATAGAAACCGATCGGATAATGCTGCATTGGGGAGAGAGGGGAGGAGCAAAGGAAGAAAAGCATCCGAACGAACCCTGCCCGGATGACGGTTTGAGGGAGTGAGAAACACAAACAGGAAGGCAGCGTATGTACCTGAAACGGGGAAAGACGGTTTGGGTTAACCACAATATGTTGTGGAACCACACAAACTGTATACCATGGCGCATTGCGCACACAACCGGACAATGCAGCGGGAAAACTCATATCTTCCGATCCGCAGCATTCTCTTTTATGTCATCCGTTCATCCTCGCCAGGTACTGATCTGCATCATTTCGTGAATGAAAGATGTGTATCTCTTTTCCTTCCTGGTACTCATCCAAAAGCTGATAGATCCGGGGCAGCTTTGTCTTTGGAAAGTCGATAATCCATTGCCTGAACGCTTCATCAAGTTCTTCTTCCACCCAGGGAATCTCTTCTCTCTTTACTCCGACCCGAGAACTTGCTCCCTCCAAACAAACATGGAGAGGATAGTCCAGCAGGAAAACCGTATCACAGTATTTCAGCCGCATTTCCATTGTTCGACCATAATTTCCATCTATGATCCAGCGCTCCGTTGCGAGTATTCTAACAAGCGTTTCATCAAACTCTTCCTTGCTTATCGTTGTCCTGTCCGGCAGATGCCAGATCATATCCAGATAATACAGAGGAAGTCCTGTCTTATCCCGCAATCGTCTTGCAAAGGTGCTTTTCCCGGCACCGGGGCTTCCAATCACAATTACTCGTTTCATCATACATCCACCATGATTACTTATTCTGACTGCCGCAACAATTCCGTTTTCCATCAGCAGGTAACATGCCCACACTTTGCACTCCTTTTCCGGGGAAAATGAAATATAGGGGATGTCTTTGCCATAGTATTTAAAACCATTAAAATGCAAACAAGTCCTTCATAGTAAGCATTCTAATGAAGATTCCACTATGTTCATTTTTTTTAAGACCGAATGTTGTTATCAGAGTATTGTAGATGGAATATTTTCTCGAAACCTGGGTGGCCAATAATTCCTGCCTGCTCACTAACTTACGATAGTATTGGTTATCCACCACAAAATCATCACTGGAATACTTGATCTCGCACATGTTTATCACATTGTCGTTTCTCACGATCAGCATATCAATTTGGGCTCCGTTATCGTCATTGGAGATTTTTGTCCAAGCAGATACCGACGTTATAACATCTGCAATTCCGAGAGCAGACTTTATCTGATCGACGTGATTAAAACACACTCTCTCGAATGCCAATCCTCTCCATGCTACGACAGCCGGCGCGGTTACATTTTGTTGCCAGAAATGCTTGTTTGTCCCCTTTTGATGTTGAACAAAGTGGTTAAAGAATATGCAGAACGGATCAACCAGTTTATAGTGTTCATCCCTTTTTCCCGAGCCAAACGGAACATATTTCATGATAAAATCACTGGCAATCAAAGAATTTAAATGGCGGGACAGACGGCCCCCGTCCGAAATTCCAAGTTTACTTGATATCTCAGATCTGGAAAATCCGTTATTGTTTGTATAAAGCAATTCAACTATTGCTTTTACCGCTTCCGGATTGACAAAGGCCGATTCAAACAACCTGTCATATTCAAATCTTAGCTTTGCATTCTCTGTAAAAAACACACGATCGACATTTTGAGCCAGACTGAGTTCTCCATCCATATAACCGAGATAGTAGGGGATACCACCAAAAATCATATAACTCTGTACAATATCATAATCAGAGAAATTAATGTTATTCGCTTTATAGAACTCCCTACATTCACACAATGTAAACGGAGACAGTTTTATCTCATAGGTAACACGATCATACAACCCTCCATGATTATTGATCAGTTCATCCAATATCCATGAGTTCGCGCTTCCACATACCACAACCATGAGGTTTTTTCTGTGACATCCCCAATTATTCCAAAAGCCTTCAAACGCTTTTACAAACCTTGATCTTGGAGTATCAAGCCAGGGAAGTTCATCAAAAAAGACAAGTTGCCTGGAACCATCATCTATTTTTTGAAGATGCATTTCCAACATAAGAAATGCTTCAAACCACGAATCCGGTGCCTTTTCCGCTTCAACTCCAAAAAGTACAAGCGAGCTATAGAAGTGGTCAAGCTGTGCACGCAACCGGGATTTGTCCGTTTCTTCTTCCTCCGGAGCTAAACTGGCGTGTCTGAACGTAATCCGGCCTTCAAAAGTTTCATCAATCAGATACGTTTTCCCGACGCGTCTTCTTCCGTAAATTGCAACCAGTTCAGCTTTATTCCTATCGTAGAGACGGTTTAACTCTTTCACTTCATATTGTCTTCCGATCATATTCACAGCCTCCTAAAGTGGCGGTTTGTCACATTAAAATGCATTTCACCGCCGTTTATACCAAAATTATACAGTATTCAAAAGCGGCGGTCAACCTGATTGTTTTCTGGTTGACCGCCGCTTTTGCATAATGCCCGTCAATTTTTGACTGACATTGCACCAATTCCACCTATGCTACCTATAACCTTATGAATGGAGCAGTTCCTGCATACGAAAAAAGAGAGTTTCCGTCACCAGAGTTGATCTGCTCCGGTGGCGGAAACCCATTGATTTCAGGCTTTTTGAGGCCTTTTTACGCTTTTGCGTTCGTAAACGGGCGGCCTCTACGTCAGAAGAAAATGTGAAGTTATCCAAGCTTTTCCATAGATGCGGCGAGGCGACGGAGGGTTTCCTCGCGGCCCAGCAGGTAGGCCATTTCAAAGGCACCGCCGGGGGTAGCCGCCTGACCGGTGATGGCAATGCGGAACGGCCAGAGGACCTGGCTGGTCTTCATACCGGATTCCGGAATTGCGGCCATGATGACATCATGAAGGGTGGTTTCGTTCCAGTCGGTGATGCCCTCCACGATGGGACGAATGAACTCAAGGGCAGCCTTGGAGGTTTCAAGAGAGGATTTGCTCTTCTTATTAATATAGAGCTCCGAATCAAACCCCGGCATGTCCTTAAGGAAGCGGACCATATCCGGCAGCTGAGAGAAGACCTCGGTACGTCCCTGGAGCAGCTCGCAGAGACGGGGGAGATCATATTTGTCTGCGTCTAGAACCTGGGTGAGCCAGGGCTTCGCGTACTCGGCATAGGCCTCGGGGGAAAGCTTGCGGATATAGGCGGCGTTAAAGTAGGTGAGCTTGTTCATATCAAAGATGGACGGGCTCTTGTTGATGCCGCGCTCATCAAAGATACGGATCAGATCGTCCATGCTGAAGAACTCCTCGTTGGTATCCTTGGGAGCCCAGCCGAGAAGGGCGATGAAATTGATGATCGCCTCTTTGAGATATCCCTGTGCCAGCAGATCCTCAAAGGAGGGATCGCCATAGCGCTTGGAGAGTTTCCTGGTCTGATCCTTCATGACCGGCGGCAGATGCAGATAGAGCGGCGGCTGCCAGCCAAATGCATCATAGAGAAGGTTGTACTTGGGCGCGGAGGAGAGATACTCCGTGCCACGGGTGACATGGGTGATGCCCATCAGGTGGTCATCCACCACGTTGGCAAAATTATAGGTCGGAAGGCCGTCTGCCTTGAGGAGAACATTATCGTCCAGAGTGTCGCAGTCGACCTCTACATGACCATAGAGGAGGTCATCAAAGGAGGCTTTGCCCTCGGTGGGAATGTTCTGACGGATGACATAGCTTTCGCCGTTTGCGATGCGCTTTTTCGCCTCGTCAAGGGAAACGGTATGAAGACACTTCTTGTTGTATTTCCAGGTGAGCCCCTGTGCCTCGGCTTCCTTGCGCTGATTGTCCAGGTCTTCCTTGGAGCAGAAGCAGCAGTAGGCATGTCCGCTTTCGACCAGTTCCCACGCATACTTGGGATAGAGATCCCGTCTCTGCGTCTGGATATATGGGCCGTAGTCACCGCCGACATCCGGGCCTTCATCATAATTGAGTCCAGCCTCGTGCATGGATTTATAGATAAGATCAATGGCACCGGGAACCTCGCGCTCCTGATCGGTATCCTCAATGCGGAGGATAAAGGTTCCGCCATGCTTCTTGGCAAGCAGATAGGTATACAGCGCTGTGCGAAGGCCGCCCAGATGAAGATATCCGGTGGGACTTGGGGCAAAGCGTGTGCGAACGTTTGACATGATACTCCTCATTTCTTACCGTGTAGATCACGGGATTATTCTGGTTTGTAACTGTCCTTGAGCGGGACGATGCGGTTGAAGACAGACAGGCTTTCGGTGCTGTCCTTGTCCTTGCAGAAATAGCCCATGCGCAGGAACTGGAAGCTGCTGCCAACGGCGGCCTCTTTAAGCCAGGATTCCGCATAGCCGTGGACCACAGTGAGGCTGTTCGGATTGAGGCGACGCAGGAATTCCTGACCGGCAGGGGTCTCGCTCTCGGTTTCCTCTTCGGTCTCGCTGTCGGATACGGATTCCTCATCCAGCACGAGAACATCATAGAGCCGGCCTTCAAAGGGGATGCAGTGGTCGGCACTGACCCAGTGGATGGTGCCCTTCACCTTGCGATCTGCACCCTCGCTTCCGGAACGGCTGTTTTCATCAATGGTGCAGTAGACGC
This sequence comes from Clostridia bacterium, assembly GCA_017476605.1. GTDB lineage: Bacteria > Bacillota > Clostridia > Christensenellales > Aristaeellaceae > Ventricola. The sequence goes on along the minus strand of JAFUZM010000160.1, from coordinate 39,684 downwards.
AGGTGACCTCGCCGTTTTCATCGACATCATAGGAATTGCAGCGGATGATATAGGCACCCTTGAGGCGAACCTCGCCATCCGGCTTCAGGCGGAAATACTTTTTCGGCGCATCCACCATGAAATCCTCACGCTCAATGTAAATTTCACGCGTGAACTCGACATCGTGTGTGCCCATTTCCGGATGCTTGGGATGATTCTCAATGGTACAGGTTTCAACCGTGTTTTCCGGAACGTTGGTCAGGACGACCTTGAGGGGATTGAGTACGGCCATGGCTCTTGGGACAGTCTCATTGAGATCGTTGCGTACGCAGTAGTCAAGGAGACGGCAGTCGACCACGGAATCGGCCTTGGAAACACCGACGCGGTCAATAAAGTCGCGAACGGCAGGGGAGGTAAAGCCCCGGCGGCGCATACCGGCCAGTGTTGGCATTCTGGGATCGTCCCATCCAGATACATAGCCACCCTCAACGAGCGCCCGCAGATAACGCTTGCTCATGATGGTGTTGGTGAGATTGAGACGTGCAAACTCGATCTGCCGTGGCTTCTGTTCAAATCCACAGACCTCAATGACCCAGTCATACAGCGGGCGGTGAATTTCGTATTCAAGGGAACAGAGGGAATGGGTAACGCCTTCAATTGCGTCCCCAATGGGATGGGCAAAATCGTACATGGGATAGACGCACCACTTGTCTCCGGTCCGGTGATGCGTGGCATACTTGATCCTGTAAATGGTGGGGTCACGCATGTTGATGTTGGGGCTGGCCATGTCAATCTTTGCTCTCAGGACATGGGACCCCTCCGGGAATTCGCCTGCCTTCATCCGCAGGAACAGATCCATGTTTTCCTCGGGAGTACGATCACGATAGGGGGAATTCTTTCCCGGCTGCGTCAGCGTTCCGCGATACTCACGGATTTCCTCCTTGCTGAGGTCATCGACGTAGGCAAGCCCGCGACGAATGAGGTCAAGGGCATACTCAAATATCTGATCATACTGTTCAGAGGCATAAAAGACATTCCCGTACTCGAAACCAAGCCAGTGAATATCATCCATGATGGCATCCACAAACTCTTCTTTTTCTTTTGTCGGGTTGGTATCATCAAAGCGAAGATTGCAGACACCGCCAAAGCGTTCTGCAGTCAGAAAATCCACGGTCAAAGCTTTCACATGGCCGATATGAAGGTAGCCATTGGGTTCCGGAGGGAAACGGGTCTGGACACGTCCGCCGTTTTTGCCGTTTGCAATGTCTTCCTTAATGGCTTCCCAAATAAAATTGCTTCGTTCTTTCTCGTCTGGCATAACTTTCACCTCGTAAAAATCGACTGTTGGGTGTACGGTTTTGCATTATACTATATAGCCAATCTGTGCGCAAGCATGATTTTGCGTCTCCAAAAAAGAAAACCCTGCATATGCAGGGTCAGACAACAGGGGACAGAAATGAATCACAAAGGACACGGAATGCATCCCGGATTTCAACCAGTTTTTCCGGCGAAAAATTGTACTGCTCATTGAGCAGATGTGCACTCAGCTCGTTTAATATGGTCTTAAGAAAGGCACGCCCGCTTTCGGTCACCTGGATGAAGACCATGCGCCGATCCTGTTCACTCGGAGTACGGCTGATAAAGGCAAGGGAAAGTAGTCGATCCAGAAGCGGCGTAATATTGGGCATTGCGATTCCTGTGATCCTGGAAAGCTGCGTCACGGTAAGCGAGGAATGCTCTGTGAGGGAAAGAAGAACCTGAATATGCGGGAGCTGAACAGCGGAGTTTGGCGAAAATTCCTTGGATTTGAGGACAGAACTGCGCAGAGTGGGAAGAATGTGGAAAATCTGCGTGATAATCTCTTGTTCAATGGATTCATAAGTAGGCATAGAGGCACCTCATATTACGGGCAGTTATTAGTATAGAAAGGTATGTTGTTTTATCTATTATAGGCCAAATGTGAGAAAATGCAAGTTTTTTGGGAAAAATTATCGACTCTCAATGAATTTTTATTCAAAAATTGTGCATAATCACTCAAAAGAAAAAGTAATGTGAACCCGACAGAAACAAAGTCGATCCCCCTGGAACGCCTCAAAATCATCTGGTCACCCTGAGCCCATGCACATCTATGAATCAGCGCGATCATAAACAGATATCCCGGAGGTGCAGAAAGTGTGGAGGGCGAAAACGGAAGACATTGCGGATGCAGCGGATTTGTGTTAAACTAGTGACGCTGTAGAAGAAAGATTCTTAGCTAACGGTGCGAACCTGTATGATTTCTGCTCGAACCGTTAGCAACAGGGCACGTTTCTGATCTGTGCTGGCAGACAGTAGACGGGGACGCCTCTGATTTTGCTTCCCGCAGGTGTTCGGGAGGATAGACCAAGAAAGGAAATTAAAGAGTATGGAGATCGTAATGGATGTTTTGAAGCGTGTCTTCTCCATTGATCTTTTGATCTATATTGCAATTGCACTGATCACGGTGACCGCCATGATCCGCTGTCTCATTCCGCTGAGCCGTTCATCTGCAAAGCTGAGGCGCGCGGCAAAGGTGATCATTACGGAAAACAAACAGAAAAAGGAAGTCCGTTCCTGGCATGATCTCGGATTTCTTGGGGAACGGCTTCAGAATACCTGGGCAGATTTCCTGCAGAACGCAGAGATGCGCGGGGCGCATGGGGAAACATGCGATGTATCCGAATATATTAATGAAGAAACAGTGATTGATACAGCCGGGGGAGCAGGACTGGCTGAGATTACCCCGGGACTTTTAACGAGCCTTGGCATTCTGGGAACGTTTTTGGGCCTTGTCAAGGGCCTGTCCGGCCTGTCAATTTCCGCTGCCCATACGGAGCAGCTTCTTGCGGCGATGGAGCAGCTGATTGGGGGCATGAGCACGGCGTTTTTAACCTCAATTGCCGGCGTGACCTGCAGTGTGCTGTTTACGCTGCTCAATAACCATCATCTTGAAAAGTGCCGCAGCGCGATTGATCGTTTCTGTGATGTGTTCAGCCTGTATGCCATGCCAAAGCCGGTTTCACAGGAAACGGAAATGCTGGCCCTCACCAGGGAACAGACCGGGTATCTGCGTCAGGCAGCCAATGAGATTGGTGAGAAGCTGAGCAGTCAGATGGAGGAGAGCATCATGCGCGCCATGCTGCCTGTCCAGCGGTCCATGGATAACTTTATCCTGGCGGCAACCAAGGCACAGGTGGAGGGCATGGACCGGATCACACAGGTCTTTGTCCAGCGGATGAATGTTGCCCTTGGAAATGAATTCGATCATCTGCGGCAGGTACTCCAGGAAACCGGCCGGGAGCAGGGCAATGTGCAGCAGCAGATGCGGGCAACGAATGAATCCATTGCAAAGATGAGTCAGGATGTCATCAACATGCATCAGATGTCCCAGGGGCTGCTTGAGCATTTTAAGGGCTATGTGGATGATATGAATCAGGACCGTTCGGGCTCCGAGCAGATGCTTGCGCGGATGACGGCGGTCATGGAGCAGATGAACCGGATGCAGGAGGCAGAGAGTGCGGTCATCGCACAGCTGCAGAGCAGTCAGGCAGAGCTTTCGCGCAATCAGCAACAGTATATTGCGACGACGGAGCGGTTCCTCTCCGCTGCGGAATCAAGAGAACGGGCCATCGGCGAGGAAATGAACCGGGTAGGCGAGACGTTTTCAAAGAATGCAGAGGAGATGCGTACCGCTGTCGGTGAACTGAACCACGAGACGGTGGAAAGTCTTAAGAAAACCACGGCGCTCATGGGCGAAAACATCACCTCGTCCATTGAGCGGATGGATGGGACACTTAAAAACATGCGCGAAATCGCCGAGACCATGCCTCAGCTGATGAGCCAGAGCCAGGACCGGTATCAGGAGCAGATGGATGACTTTGTGGAAGCCCTCTCAAAGCTTGAAAAGAGCATTCAGGCATTGACTGCAGCAAAGTAACGGGGCTTTGGAGGAATCGGAATGCATAAAGCGAAAAGCCGGCGGCGCAGCGGGTCAAACGGCAGCTACTGGATTTCCTATTCGGACATGATGGCAGGAATGCTGTTTACCTTTGCGCTCATTCTGTTTGCTGCGATCTACCAGTTGGTGGATCTGCAGCAGAAAAAGACCATAGAGCTTGAAACAAAGGAAGCACAGCTCAGCACGCAGCAAAGTCTTCTCATTGATCAGGAGGCGGAGCTTCGGGATAAAGAGGAGCTGCTGGCGACGACCACACTGATGCTGAGGGAGCAGGAGGCGGAGCTTGAGCAAAACAGAACCCAGCTGAACTCAGCCCAGCAGAGCCTTTCCCTGCAGCAGAGCAAAATTGAGGAGCAGGCAGCTCTCCTGGCGGCCCAGCAAGCGAGAATTGACAAGCTGATCGGCCTTCGCTCCGAGATCATCGAATCTCTGAGGGATGAGCTTCGCAGTGCCGGCCTGGATGCAGTTGTGGACCGGAATACCGGCGCGATTGGATTTTCGGGTTCGGTCCTGTTTGATACGGGTCGAAATGAACTGAAGGACAGTGGCAAGGAGCTGCTGAACCGCTTTATTCCCATTTACCTGAGAACACTCATGAGTGATGAGTATGCCGAGTTTATCGGAGAGATCATCATTGAGGGACATACGGACACCTCCGGAAGCTACCTCAGTAATCTCAAGCTTTCTCAGGAGCGGGCACTGACGGTGGCCACGTATTGCCTGGGCGGCGAAATGACGGGCATCTCGGGTGCCGAAAAGGGCCTGCTCCAGACGATCATGACCGTAAATGGCCGTTCCTATTCGGATCCGGTTTACTACTCGGATGGGGTTACCGTCAACATGGAAGCGTCAAGGCGCGTGGTTTTCAAGTTCCGGATGAAGGATGCGGAGATGATTGATCAGATGAGCGCAATTTTGGAAAAGCAGGGGAAATAACAGTGCGAATTCTCAAAATACTGGCCATTCTGGCCTTGGTCATTACCCTCCTTGGGGCAGGGACACTTTTATACACACTGGAAACGCGCACGCCGAAAGCTACGGAGACTTTTCCCGAAATCGTGAATGCGACAGCAGATATCGCCCGCTTTGAGGGATATCGGAATGCGCTTGAGGAGGAGCGGTACGCAGGACGGGTCTTCTCCTCGGAGGACCTTCTGGATGCCGGGCAGTATACGTTTCTGAATATCCGCCTGCGTCTTGCCAACAACTGCCTTCTCCCGATGGAGTGGATTACGGCCGAGGTGGTCCCGGAGGAGGGAGATGTGCTTGAGGCGAGAGATCAAAACCCGCATGTGCTGAATGCACGCTCAAGCGGCGATCTGACGCTTCAGGTCCTGACACATCAGGACACTTTGGGACAGGGGCGCCGGATTAAGATCAGCTATTATATCCTGGGTCAGAAATACGAGACGGAGATCCAGGTGACATTTTAAATAAGGAAAAGGAGGCATCAGGATGAAGTGTATTTTTTGTGGATGTACGGAAAGCAGAGTGGTTGATTCAAGACCAACGGATGAGGGAACCATTCGCCGCAGACGTGAATGTGAACAGTGTGGGCGGCGGTTTACCACATATGAGAAAATCGAGGCACTTCCTGTTCTTGTGATCAAGAAAGACAACAGACGGGAGCAATTTGACTCAGCCAAGATTCGAAACGGAATCATCCGTGCCTGCGAAAAGCGCCCGGTGTCCCTTGCAGAAATTGAAAAACTGGTCAATCAGATTGAGACTGAGGTCTATCAGCAGATGGATCAGGAGGTCACGACGGAGAAAATCGGCCGTATGGTCATGGATGGCCTCAGGAGTCTGGATGAGGTGGCGTATGTTCGCTTTGCCTCTGTTTATCGTCAGTTTAAGGATGTTGAATCCTTTATGGAGGAGCTGCAGCAGATTCTTGATATGCGCGCAAAGAAGGACTGATTCAAAAGCGACATCTCAGATCCTGCGATCCTCTTTGAAATCCTCTGACAAGCAACTTGGTCTATCGGCGTAGTGACTTTTGTCAGTGCTCGCTACCTGACAAACGGTTTGCTGCGCAAACAGGCCAACTCCCCTGAATCCGGAATAAAGGAAGGTTAGAACATGAAAAAGAAAGTAATTGTGCTTGTACTTGACAGTGTAGGAATCGGAGCGCTTCCGGATGCAAACCTTTATGATGATGTTGGAGCGGATACACTCGGACATGTGATCAATGCGGTTCATCCGAGCCTTCCCAACATGATGGCCATGGGACTTGGAAACATCGAGGGAGCCACATTCCCCGGCGCGGTCAGTATGCCAACCGGCGCATACGGCAAGGCAGCTGAGGTCTCTCCTGGCAAGGATACCACGACCGGTCACTGGGAGATTGCGGGCGCACAGCTGACCCAGCCGTTTCCCACATTCCCGAATGGATTTCCAAAGGACTTCCTTGAGGAATTCTCAAAGGAAACCGGCCGTGGATACATCGGAAACAAGCCGGCCAGTGGAACGGCAATCATTGAGGAACTGGGTGAGCAGCATCTGGCTACCGGAGACCTCATCGTCTACACGTCCGCAGACAGCGTGTTCCAGATTGCGGCAAATGAGCGGATTGTGCCTGTGGAGGAGCTGTATCGGGACTGCGAGATCGCAAGAAAGCTGCTCAAGGGCCCCCTTGAGGTAGGACGCGTCATTGCTCGTCCGTTTGAAGGAGAGCGGGCAGGGGAATTCAAACGGACCAGCAGACGGAGAGATTTTTCTGCGATGCCGCCGGTGACCATGTGTGACCTGATTGCAAACAGCGGAAAGACGGTCTATGCCATTGGCAAGATTGAGGACATCTTTGCCCATAAGGGCATTACGGTTTCCAATCATGCGGCAGGAAATCCTGCATGCCTTGAAGCGGCCCTTGCGGCGCAGGCAGAGGATTATGAGGGACTCTTGTTTGTAAACCTGGTGGATACGGATATGATCTATGGACATCGCAGAGATGTAGAGGGCTATGCCCGGGCACTGGAGGAGGTAGATCGCAATCTGCCAACCTTCATGGAGGCCATGGGACCGGAGGACCTTCTCATTCTTACCGCGGATCACGGATGCGATCCGACGTATAAGGGAACAGATCATACGCGTGAATACATTCCGATTCTTGTCTGGGGAAAAGGCATTAAGGAAAATGTGAATCTAGGCATCCGTCCGACCTTTGCGGACATCAGCGCCACCATTCTTGATGCCCTTGATGTCGAAAATACGATTCACGGAACCTCCTTCTATCCGCTGATTCGAAAGGCATAAGCCGGCGGACAGGAAAATGAGAGAGAACAATTCGGGAAAGGCACGAGGGGGCAATCCCATCGTGCACAAAAGGAGATCAGCTATGGCCAAAAGGGTTTTGATAGGGATGATGCTTGTCTTTTGCCTCATGCTCAGTGTGGCAAAAGCGGATGACCATCGCTATGGAAACTGGATTCAGGATCGTGCCCCGACCTGTACGCTTGAGGGACATGAAAAGCGGTATTGCAAAGACTGCGATCACTGGGAGCAGCGGTATACGCCCAAGCTGCCGCACACGGTGGAGCAATGGACGGTCACAAAGGAACCAACCTGTACCGAGGATGGAGCACGCTCTGCGTACTGCACAGTGTGTGGTTCATTCCTGAGGGTCAAGCTGGATAAGCTGGGCCACGACTGGCAGGTCCTTGAGGCGGATAAAGCGCCAACCTGTGATTCAAGCGGTACCGGCACCCTGATCTGTTCCCGCTGCGGACGGACCAAGACCGGAAAAATTGCAAAGCTGACGCATCAGTTTACCCCTTGGACAGTGACGTCAGAGCCCAGAGGAAAGACGAAGGGAACAAGAGAGCATACCTGCACACTGTGCGGGAAGACGTTTTCCGAGAAGTTTTACTATGAGGGAACGCTCTATGAGGGGATGATGCCCAATGAGGAAGTCATCCGTCTGCAGGTCATGCTCCGTGACCTTGGCTACTATACCGGAAAGATTTCCTCCGGTTCTTTTGGCAGCATGACGGGAAAAGCCGTTTACAATTTCCAGAAGGCCCAGGGACTTCCGGCAACGGAGGTGGCGGATATCCCGACATTACAGCGCATGGCCGCACTCTGGATGGCGAAAACCGGACGGGACGTGATGTCCATCACGAGCGCCGATGCCGGTCTCTGAGTACCATTTTTCCGGAAAACAACAAAAGCAGGACAGCCAATGGACTGTCCTGCTTTTGCGCGTATAGAGTGTAGCTTCGTGGTATGTCGTTGACTGGTCTTCCGGTCCTGCATGAGGATTCCAGAAAGAGAGGCTCCCCGAGAAAATCTCGGGGAGCCTGTAAGCTACTGTAGTTCCTATAGGCACTGGACCTGATTCTTTCCGTTGTGTTTGGCACGGTAGAGGGCAAGGTCTGCGCGATACGTGATTTCATCCGGGGATTCTCCCGGTGCGGAGCATACAACGCCGAGGCTGCAGGTGACCGAGCCGCAAAGATCGAAGTGGAGATCGGCAACGGATATCCGGATTTTCTCTGCAATCTCCTGGGCCTTTTGGAGTGTATATCCGGGAAGAAGGATCATGAATTCCTCTCCGCCCCAGCGACCAACGTCCACTGCGGGATCATGTTCAAGAACCTTCAAGAGGGTAGAGGAGATCCGGATAAGGACGGTATCCCCTTCCTTATGCCCATATGTATCGTTGACGTGCTTGAAGTCATCCAGATCCAGCATGATCAGCGAGGAAAAGTCATCCGGACCGCTGTGAGCAGCAAAGCGCTGGTTGATACGCTGCTGAATTTCGCCACGGTTGAGAAGGCCCGTGAGACGGTCCGTGATTGCCATTTGAGAAAGCCTCTTGTTTGCCTGAACGACCTCTTCAGTTGCTGTGTTGATGAAGTTGGCCAGACGGCTGACCAACGACATGGAGGATTCTGAGGAGGAATCAGAGGAAACCTTCGGAACATCATCGGTGGGGCATATGACTGCACTCCCTTCGCGCATTCCGGCGACGACAAAGGAACAATTCTGGTGGTCAATTCCGGTCTCTGTGCGAATGAATTCACCGGCACTGCAAAAGCCATAGGTTGGAGCGAGAGATTCAAAAGGACGTGTCTCCTGACTTGCAGCTTCCAGTCCCCAGAACGTCTTGCGGCCAAAACAGTCAAACACGGCGATCACCTGAGGACCGAAATCGCGAATGGTATCTGCGCACTGCTTGACGCTTTCAATCATGGTTTCCGGATCTCCGTAGGTGAGGTAGAGGTTGCTTCCCTCGGGAATATCGGTACTCATGACCAGAGAACCATCATCAAGACAGGCGAGTGCATGGCGCAGAAGGGCTTTCCCGTTGTGGGAGAGAATAAAGGGAAACTCAAGCGCATTGTAGAAGAAATGATCATCGTTTGGAATCTTGAGATAATGATCATACATATCAAAGGCGGGATGGCCATTAAGCGTATGGAGGACTCTTCCCTCCGCATGCGTGACTTTCTGAGCAGACCCCAGGGGCCGCCAGCCGGTGACGCAGAGACTCTTCACATGGAATGCACTCCCCTCCATGAGAAGCATTACGATGGCATGCTCGCTGGGTGCATGACCTTTTGAGAAAACAGAGGCGACAGCGGAATTGTCCGCAAAGGAACCACCACCGAAAACAGGCAATGTCTCCGGCAAACCTTCATCCAGAAGGGTGCAGACAGAGGCAATCGGGATGGTGTCGATGGTGAGGAGAAGCTCAAGGCACTTGGCACGCTCAAGATCGGGGGAAATTGTCTTGAGACAGGAGCGAAGGGAATCGGCAGTGGAGTCGGCAATCTCCACCTGAACGGCATGCGCATTGCTGTCCGGATGCTCAAATGCCGTCAGGTTGATCACAAAGTCATGGGTTGAGATTTCACCGCCAAAAAGAGTTCCTGAGGCAGCACAACCGATATATTCACAATCCGGCATTTCGGATTCTAGAATACGAATCGCCTCTACTCGCGCTGTTTCATCTGCGCCATTCAGGAACAAATGGGCAAAGGCGTGCTGCGAATGATGCAGAGTTCGCCATGCCTGCCATTCTCTCACTGTGCGGCGAAAAGAATCCGGATTTTCATAAAGCGTTTGAAACTGCTTCATGGGAGCCTCCTTTGTTAATAAGGAAAAGAGATACCGATCCAAGTTTATACAAGTGTAAGGAATTTGTATAGCTTTGTCAATAATATAAAACAAAAAAATCCTGAAAAAAATAGTAAAAAGTCAATTAGATCGATGCTTTCTGCAGATGGTGAAAGATCGCAGGAAAATAGGACACACATTCTGTCAATATCCGTTTGGCATCCGGCAATGTGACGTTTCTTTCGGGGCGTGAATTCTGTCAATGGTGTCTCTTCCGGGGGGTACCTGCTGCTCTTCATGAAAGAGCCGGCAATTTTGCCTTGTATGGCAGATTCATTGGTGCTATACTCTCGCAAGGCGTTTTCTTAATAAAAGAGATACAGCAAATATGCCATGTACATGTTCGCAGGCAGATGTCTGAACTGCACTTTCTTCTCAGATTAAAATAAAGAGGAAACAAAAAAGGGAACAGACTATTGTTTTGCCCAGGGAGCGTTCAGGTCACATTTTGGATTCTGTTGGTGGTGGCTTCGCTCTCCAAGCGATAAGCCCAAATGTGCTACGGCTGTCGACACCTATGGTCACATCACGCGTGATCGCGAAACCAACCGCGAAGGCGGTGCCGTTCGCCCTGCACTATGGATCCGTCTTGAGTATTGAACACTTAACGAGAGGAGAAAAGGTATATTCTACTCAAGATGAATTCAGTGACTACTTTGAAAATAATGCTTCTGTAAATTGTTTGTGTCAGTAAAAGTGTTGCACTTGAAATGAAAATCGTGATATAATACATCGAATTTTAAATCCGGGAGGAAAATTTATGTCTGGACATTCCAAATGGGCAAACATCAAGCATAAGAAGGGTAAGGCAGACGCCGAGCGCGGCAAGATTTTTACCAAAATCGGTCGCGAGATCGCGATTGCAGTTCGGGATGGCGGCGCAGACCCTGCAGTAAATGGAAAACTGAGGGATGTTATTGCCAAAGCCAAGTCCAACAACATGCCGAATGAGAATATTAAACGCTCCATTGCAAAGGCAGCTGGTGAGGGCGGCAATATTAATTACGAAGAGATTACGTATGAGGGATATGCACCGGGCGGTGTCGCCGTGATCGTTTCTACGCTCACAGATAACCGTAACCGCACGGCTTCCGATATTCGCCATATTTTTGATAAAAACGGCGGATCCCTTGGAACAAATGGCTGCGTTTCCTATATGTTTGACAATGTGGGTATGATCGTGATCGAACGTCAGCCGGGTATGGATGAGGATGAGATCATGATGGCCGCGCTGGACGCAGGCGCATCCGATGTACAGACCTCGGAGGATGTGTTTGAAATCACGACAGCGGTTGCCGATTTCTCCTCTGTTCGCGATGAACTGGAGAAGGCCGGCTATCAGTTTATGAGCGCTGAGCTCACGATGATCCCGCAGAATACAAATGAAGTCTCTGACCCGGCAGTAGTGGAGAAGATTCAGAAGATGCTTGATATGCTGGACGATCTCGACGATGTTCAGGATGTGTATCACAATGCACTCTTGCCTGAGGAAGAGGAAGAGGAGTAAAAAACAGAAAACTGCCGTTCATAAGCGGCAGTTTTTTATTGCTCTGCAGGTGTCAGGTTTTAAGAGAAACTTGAGGACTCAGTAAAAGCAAAGTGTGGCGACTTGACAGATTTATATAATTTCATTAAAATAATCAACAATTGACTTATATAATTTAGGAGTTATATAAACGTGGTATATCGCAATAAAGCACCTGTTCCAATTCCAAAAGGACTGTCTCCAAAGCCGAGTGATGGTCGGATTGAAATGGTTGTCGAAGAAAATGGCATGTCAAAAACTACAATCATCGGATATGCTGCTACATCTGATTCAATGTATGTGAATGACACATATAAAAACATGTTTCCCGACGAATGGATCCGCTATTATGGCAGTGACAACATTTCACCAGATCGCCTTTATATTGGTGCGTATGCATTGATCCTTGGTGCTATCCATAAATCAGGCATATACCCATTACTGCTGAAAACATTTGAAGCAGAACGTACAAATGCAATTCTTGATTATGCGATGTACTCAATTATTGAAGGCTCAGATGTGACGTCGCCTTATGCTCTCCGGATGCGCGATGAAGTATTGTTTTCTAATGAGGTATATAGTGATCGCTGGTATTCTCAATTCTTCACAAACATATTGGATACAAAACTGAGGAATGAGTTTAAACTGGCATGGCTGGCAAAGTGTAAGGAGATGGGAATTACAAAAGCCTGGATTTCCATTGCTGGCGCCAGTTGGGGCAGCAAATTTACGGAAAGTGCGGAAATAGAAAATTCCGATGACTCAAAGGGCGTTTCCTTCATCTATGCGATAAATGCAGACGATGGAACACCAATTACGTACTCTGTTTATTCGGAAAGTGTTATTGGTTCAGAGACGTTTATAGAGATTACAACGCTTTTGAAAGATGCATCCATCAGCATTGAAGGCGTGATTCTTGACAGTGAGTTTTGTTCATACGAAGCCATAGAGACAATCGTTTCGCAGAATTTGGATTACGTGATTATGACGCCCTGTGAAACCTATGGACATTCTGGTTTGGCAGAGACGGAAGGGAATAACATAAAGTGGAAAAGCAGATTTTGTGTGTCGGATGAGAATCTTGTATATGGAACGAGCCAAAAGCATTTGCTGTTTGAGACGCATTCTGACCTTGTTCCATACATAAATCTGTATTTTGATGCCCTTCGAGCCACAAAATATTCGGCGGAGGTCACGCTGAAGATTCGAAAAGAAATGAGTCGTCTCCAGGGAAGAATAGAAAGTGGCCTGAAGCCGAATGTGAAACCAGAATTCTCTGATTTTCTAAGGGCTGAGAAAATCAATGGTAAAGACATCATCATACCAAATGAGGATCTTTTAGATTCATTGGTGGAAAAGGAAGGATTCTTTTCAATTGCATCTTCACAAGATTACGGAGCGGAAAGAACACTTCAGATCTTTCATCTTAAAGATGCATCTGAAACCGGATGCCGATTTCTAAAAGCTCAAGAGGATTTCGGGAACACCCATATTTATTCCGCGGCGGGGATTGATAACAACTTTGCTGTATGTTTTATCGGGAACATTATTCGAAATCAGATTCTTTTGGTATGTAAGTCTTTGAATCTTGATCTAAAGGAGATGCTCCAAAAGATAGATCGAATCTATCTCAGAAGAAGCATCTCGAACAGCTATGATGATGGGAAAATGGTTTCAGATGAAGCTGAACAACTGTATTCTGCCTTTAACATCAAACCGGAGGATTTCAAAGGCTTTGCAGCAGAGGTTAACAGGCGGAGAAATACACCAGTCTCAAATAATGTCTATTTATTGCCCAAACATGAAGCCACGATAGTTACCAGAATCCCTGGAAAACGAGGCAGGCCCAAAGGCAGTAAAAACAGGAAAACGATAGAGAAAGAAAAAACGGTTGAAGCGATGATTCTTAGCGGAATTGATCCATCTGAGGCAACTCCTAAAAAACCAGTTGGCAGACCCAAAGGATCAAAAGACAGCTCGCAAAGAAAGAGACGCACAAAAGCTGAAATTGAAGCAGCAAATACGCCATAAGTTCCAGAATGGCTGAATAGCCGGAGGACAGGTCTATGGATAATACTCTCGAAAGAATTATCGCGCTGATGAACGAGCTAAAAATCCAGGATCAGGAAATGATAGAATATCTCGGATTGCCTTGTGGAACGTTTTCAAACTGGAAACGAGGAAGAGGAAAGTCATATTATGAACATATAGATCGGATTGCAGACCGACTAAATGTAACCATTGACTTTCTGTTCCGGGGCAATACAGGAGAACTGGGAAATATGGCCAGGGGAGGAAGAAGAACTGATTCTATCATTCAGAAACCTTACTCCGGAAAAACGTGCACTGATTGTACAAACTGCAAGATTGTTGAATACCTGATTAGGAATAACTCTCAGAGGAGAAACATATGATTAAGACAGTTGCATTGATCATCCCCTGTTATAATGAACAGGAAGTGCTTCCTGTTTTTTATAAAACAGTGACCGAGGTTTTTGACAAACTGCCACAGTATGCATTTAAGCTTTTGTTTGTCAATGACGGATCGAGAGATGAGACACTCTCAATCCTTCGGGATCTTGCGAAGAAGGATTCCAGGGTGACCTATCTGTCTTTTTCGAGAAATTTCGGAAAAGAAGCGGCAATGTATGCGGGATTCTGCAATGTGGATGCAGACGCTGTGGCTGTCATGGATGCGGATTTACAGGACCCGCCGAGCCTGTTGCCGGAGATGCTTTCCATTCTTGAAAACGAGGATTATGACAGCGTTGCCACACGGCGCGTGACGCGTGAGGGAGAGCCTCCGATTCGTTCGTTTTTCGCCAGGCGATTTTATCGCCTGATCAACCGAATCAGCGATGCGGATGTCGTGGACGGGGCACGGGATTTTCGACTCATGCGCCGTGAGATGGTCGAAGCCATTGTTGCAATGAGCGAATACAACCGCTTCTCCAAGGGCATTTTCGGATGGATTGGCTTTAAAACAAAATGGCTGCCGTATAAGAATGTGGAGCGTGCTGCTGGACAGACAAAATGGTCCTTCTGGGGACTGGTCAAGTATTCCATAGATGGAATCACAAATTTCTCCCAGGCACCGCTTTCCATTGCCAGCTACAGCGGAATTGTCTTTATGATGATTGCATTTATCATGGTCATCTTTGTCGCTGTACGAAGGCTGATTTTCGGAGACCCGGTTGCAGGCTGGGCATCGACCATCTGTATCATCCTGTTTATTGCGGGCATTCAGCTGATGTGCATCGGTATTATGGGACAGTATATGGCCAAAACATATATGGAGGTAAAAAAGCGTCCGCACTTTATTATCTCAGAGACCAACTGTGAGGATCCGGTGAAGATCCGGTGATGGATACGGAAAAAGAGAAGGAGCCTTGAATGAGGAGAAAAGGAAAGGGCAGGCAGAGAACGGAGGAAGGGTTTCATGCCAAGCATGAACTCGGGCAGAACTTCATCCTGGATGAACAACTGACGGAGGAACTGGTGACCTGTGCCGGAGTGAATCCCGGGGACGGGGTGATTGAAATCGGCCCCGGCATGGGAACGATGACCAAGCAACTGGCCGCGATTACCGAACATGTGACGGCGATTGAAGTGGATGAAAGCCTGAGGCCGTTCCTCACGGTCGCTCTGGAACATACAAAAGCGAAGGTCATCTATGCAGATGTGCTTTCTCTTGATCTGAAGGAGATTGCGCAGGCGATGCCGGAGGGCATTCCGATCCGCGTTGTGGCCAACATTCCTTACTATATTACAGGGGAAATCCTTGAAAAGGTGATGCGGGAACTGCCGGATGCGGTTTCAATGTCATTTATGATTCAAAAGGAAGTTGCCGAGAAGATGATGGCGGAGCCCGGAAAAGAAGGGTATGGGCCGCTGGCAATCAAGTGTCAGATGCGCTATATGGTCACAAAGGCCCTGGATGTTCCGGCAGAGCGGTTTACACCCAGGCCGCATGTTGATTCTGCGTTTATCCGGATGGATAAACGACCGGAACTGCTTTATCCGGTGCGGGATCTGCATTTCTTTGAAAACATGGTCAGCCGGGTGTTTCTGCTCCGCCGAAAGACGCTTGTCAATAACCTGATCAGCCAATATGCTCTGGGGCGGGAAGCGTGTATTGCTCTCCTCCAGGAGGCAGGCATTTCTGAGCAGGCGAGAGCCGAGGCACTGTCTCTTCAGCAGATGGCAGAGCTTTGCAATCATCTGTGGGAACGCGTAAATGGGAAATAAGCTTCCCTCTTTGAAAACAGGACCTGAAAAGGAGGAGGAACCGGGAAACGGTTCCGATTATTCATGGGGAAATACATAGCTGCACTGATGGTCGCCCTTCTCTTACTTTGGGGAATAGGTCTTGCGGAGCAGGCGGAGGACATCACGGCTCTCTGCGAAATCACCTCACCCGGAAAAACAACGGATACCGTTCATGACGGACTGTATACCAGTTTCTGGCGTAACAGGGAAATGAAGGAGGGGTATCTGGAATTCCGCGTACCTGAGGGGAAGACAGCCCGCTGGCTCTATATCTGCTTTGGCGAGGAGGGCAATCAGTGGGAAATTCAGCATGATATTTCCGGACGGTGGGAGACGCTGCTGTCCGGACAGTATGATTATGCACATGTTCTTCTGGATCTTGGCAGTGAAACACATTTCCGGCTTGTTGAAACATCCGGGAAGAAAGCACAGTTTAAAATCAATGAGGTCTATGTCTTTGGGGATGGCATTTTGCCGGATTGGGTTCAGCAGTGGGAGCCGTCCCTTGAGAAGGCAGATATCCTGCTGCTTGCGGCACATCCGGATGATGAACTGCTCTTCTTCGGTGGCACGATCCCGGATTATGGTGTCGAACGAGGCACAAAGGTTGCCGTTGCCTATATGAGCTATTCCAACACGACCCGGAAAAGCGAGTTGCTTAATGGCCTCTGGTCTATGGGAATCCGAAATTATCCATATATCGGAACCTTTCATGATTCCTACAGCAGCACCCTTGAGGATGCATACAGCCGCTGGAATAAGCAAAAAGTGGATGCGTATGTCACAGAACTGATCCGAAAGGTAAAACCGGCGGTTCTGCTTAGCCATGATGTGAATGGGGAATATGGGCATGGTGCCCATAAGCTGTGCGCAGATGCAGCAGTTCGCTGTGCAGAGAATGCAGGAAATCCTGATTTCTACAGTGACTCTGCTGAGCAATATGGAGTATGGACGGTACAGAAGGTCTATCTCCATTTGGCGAAGGAAGGCACCATATTTATGAACTGGCGCGTTCCGCTTTCCTCTCAGGAGGGACGGACAGGTCTTGAGGCAGCTGCTCTTGCCTATACCTATCATGTGACACAGCAAACCACACGCTTTGAGGTTACGGATGAAGGAAAGAACAGCTGCGCTGAATTCGGTCTTGTCTACTCGCTGGTTGGACCGGATGAGGTGGGAGATGATTTCCTTGAACACATTACGACGCTTTCCTCCTCGAAAGAAACCGCCACGGTGAATGAACCGGAAGAGTCCGGTGAGCGGATGACGTCTGAACCGGATGAAAACGGAGAAAATGATGAGAACCCGGCACTGAGTCAGGAGACGGCGGATCCTGCAGAGGAATCTGAGACGACAGAAACTTTTACGCAGGAAGACACTGAGGATTCGCTGGATAAAGTCACAGAGTCCCTGACATCTCTTACGGAAGTCCCGGAGGCAGGAGAGGCAGAAGCCTCGGAGGCAGCAGGCAAAGACACGGATGAACAGAGAGATTCCGAGCTTGCAGAGAGCGAAGCAGAAAGTGCTATGCCGGGTACCTCGGTAAAACCGACGGTATTGGATATTTTGCCCGTAACGGTAGATGGAAATGTTTTGCCGGCGGAACGGAAACCCTATGCGGATGTTACGTGGCCGGAGCAGGTGGAGCAGGTTTCACTGGATGAACAGGGATATCCGGTAAGCGGTGAAATCGTATATGCGGATGATGAAAACGGCTGCTGGTTCTATGCATCGCCAACCCTGGTGGTCCGGATTGACCGCATTTATGATGAGGAAACCTATGGCCCCAAGGAGATGGTGACATGGTACGAGGCACACATCTTCTGCGATCTGGATCAGGAACAATTCGGCTCCATCCTGTACAATCCAGAGAAACCACAGGCAAAGCATGTCCAGCCAAAGCTGATTGCACGGGAAAATCAGGTGGTATTCGCAATGAATACCGACTACTATACGTATCGAATGGGACGTAAAACCGTCGTCGGGATGATCATTAGGGACCGTAAGGTCTTCTTTGACCGTGTTCCGGATGCAAACCGCAGGCAGTTTCCCAACCTCGATACCCTTGCAATGTATGAGGATGGACACTGGGAGGTGCATACCTCCAATGAACTGACGGCAGAGGAGTATCTTGAAGCCGGAGCGGTGGATGTCTATGCATTTGGTCCGTATCTTGTTCGGGATGGCGAAATTAATCCGTTTGTCGGAGAAATGACAAACGGGAAAACTCCTCAGCCAAGATGTGCCATCGGCATGATTGCACCGGGACATTATTACGCCATACTGGCAGAAGGCCGGATGCGGAACATCAGTGTCGGCGTGGATATTCAGTTCCTGGCAGATCATATGCTTGTGGCCGGCTGTGAGGCGGCGCTGAATCTGGACGGTGGACAGACCGCTGTCATGTGTTTCATGGGAGAGCAGATCACAAGAATCGGTAAGTATGATGGCGGGAAGACCAGTCCCCGGGCAACGACGGAACTGATGGGAATCGGACATTCGGACATGATTGATCCGACGGCAAAATAGACGGCATATAGTGAAATCAAGCGAGGTGACATTATGGCATTACGAAAAGCACAGACACCAGCCGTATCCTGTGTGTTTACCCCGGAGGGATTTGTTCTTGACATCCCGGAGGGAGTGCAGGATTTAAGGGCGTCTCATCTTCGTGAAGCATACGAAAAGAATAAATGGGAAATGCTGTTTGGCATGGGCTTTGAACCCTCGGTGAAGGGGGATTCGCCCTCCATGATCTTTCTGAATGGGTTTGCATCGCACTTCGTCAAGTGTCTTTCAGAACAGCCGGCACTGGAGATTACGCGAGAGGAAACCGAGGTTCCGCTGGATGAGGAAGGCATTGAGCGTCTGCTTGAGTCGGTTCCTTTTGGAATCGGCACCGAGTATGTGACAGAGGCGTGGCTTCGCAACGGATTTGAAAAGCTGCAGGCGTATTTCCGTGAGGCCATAACCGCGTATAATGGAACAGTTTCGATGTTCCTGACGGAACGCTCGCAGGATCTCAGGATTCCGGAACGCATCTTCTTTCACCTTGTGGAAAACCGGAAGCCGGGACTTCCGGTTGATGAACATTTCCCCTTTGCATTCCTTGCTACGTATACGACAAGGATTAAGGGGCAGGTACGCCATCAGCCGCTTTCCTATGCACTGACCGAGTTTGGGGGAGAGCGGGAAAAGCTGGTGACTCTCCTGTCCTGTCTCAATAAGGCTGCAGAGGTCTGCCCGATGCTGGGGAAGTTCATGGAGAGCGGGGAACTGCTTCATCCGATCAAGCTGACCAGTGATGAGGCATGGATGTTCCTCAAGAGTGTTGAGGCGATTGAGGCAATCGGAATTTCCTGCCGTCTTCCGAACTGGTGGCGACGCCGCTCCTCCTCGCTGACGCTCTCTGTAAAGCTTGGGGAGAACAATAAAAAGGATTCCCTTCTGGGCCTCAATTCCATCCTTTCCATGGTGCCGAAAATCTCGGTGGATGGCGTGGCCCTCACGAAAGCGGAGATTCAGAAGCTTCTCAAAATGGCAGATGGTCTTGTGATGATCAAGGGCCATTGGGTTGAGGTGGATCATGAGAAGCTGACCCATCTGCTTGAGCTCATGGACCAGTATGATGGGGACCTCAGCATGATGGATGCCCTGCGCATGCAGAATGACATGGGCGGCAGCACGACACCGGAGGGTGTTGAGATTACAAACGGCAAGTGGCTGCAGACGATGTTCTCGACGCTCCGGGATCCGTCAAAGGCAAAGATTCCTGCGACACCCGGTACCGTTCACGCAAGCCTGCGTCCGTATCAGGTGACCGGATATGGGTGGCTCTGCCAGATGGCGGAAATGGGCTTTGGTGCCTGCCTTGCAGATGACATGGGTCTTGGCAAGACGCTTCAGATTCTGACCTTCCTCGACCTGGTACGGACAAAGAACAAAGAAGCACATGTTTTGCTGATCGTCCCGGCAACCCTCATGGGTAACTGGGAAAAGGAAGCAGAGAAATTCACACCGGAGATTACCTTTGACCGGCTCCACGGTCAGACGGGTGCGGTCCTTGCAGAGCGGCTCCAAAAGAATGGAGCAACGGCCTTTGTCACGATGACCACCTATTCCATGGCCAGCAAGATCGAGGCACTGAGGGATATTCACTGGGATTATGTCATTCTGGATGAGGCACAGGCCATTAAAAATCCGGGAACCAAGCAGGCAAAAGCGATTAAGACGCTCACAGCGGATCACAGGATTGCCCTGACCGGTACGCCCATTGAGAATAACCTCGGCAACCTCTGGTCCCTGTTTGATTTCCTCAATCAGGGCCTTCTTGGAACCTCCAAGGAATTCGACAACTTCGCGGGCACCCTTTCCGAAGTTCCGAATGGGTATATGAAGCTCAAGCGGATGATTTCTCCGTTTATCCTGCGCAGACTGAAGACAGACAAGACCATCATCTCAGATCTGCCGGATAAGATTGAAACGGTGAATTACGTGACGCTTTCCAAAAAGCAGCAGGTTCTCTACCGGGCGAAGGTGGAGGAGATTGAAAAGGCGATGGAGGAAGCCAGCGGGATCAAGCGGAAAGGTCTGGTGCTTGCCTCTATCAGCAAACTCAAGCAGATCTGCAATCATCCGGATCAGTATCTCGGAGTTGGTGCTTACAATGAAAAGGACAGCGGAAAATTTGAAACACTTCGCGAAATCTGCGAGACCATCCGGGATAAACATGAACGGGTACTCGTGTTCACCCAGTACAGGGAGATTACAAAGTACCTGTCAGACTTCCTGACGGAGGTATTCGGCCGGCCGGGCCTTGTTCTGCATGGCGAAACAAAGGTGGCAGATCGTCAGGCCATGGTGGAGGAATTTAACTCAGAGAAGTATGTGCCCTATATGGTCATTACGATCAAGGCGGGCGGTACGGGACTCAACCTGACGGCGGCCAGTCACGTGATCCATTTTGACCGCTGGTGGAACCCGGCAGTAGAAAATCAGGCGACAGACCGTGCCTATCGTATCGGGCAGAAGAACAATGTCATTGTGCATAAGTTTGTGACAGAGGGAACCATCGAGGAAAAAATTGATGAACTGATTCGTTCCAAACGCGAACTGGCAGAAAACATTGTGGGAGATGGCGGTGAGACCTGGATTACCGAACTCAGCAACGAAGAACTGCTTAAGATGATGAAGCTGGAGGTGTGAAAATGGGATACAGCAGCTGGGGATATTTTCGGCAACCGACCTCCTATGAAATCGAAAGCTCTGCTGAGGCGTACATCAAGCGTCAGACAAAAAAAGGAATCATCCTGAATCCGGTATACCCAAAAACCAATGCCAGAACAATTGCTGTCAGCTGGTGGGGTATCTCCTGGTGCAAGAATCTTGAACGATACCTGGACTTTGCCAACCGTCTTGACAGAGGAAAGAAATATGTCCGTGCCCATGCAGTCATGGATTTTAAGGAAGAGGATGGAAAGATTTCAGCACTGGTTTCAGGATCCAGTCCCTATGAGATCGAGATTCGCATAGATCCCCTGTCAAAGAAGCGGCAGGGCGAAATTGCAGATCACTGTCTGAACCGGATTCAGAACGTCGAAGATCTTCTGAACGGCAAATTCCCGGAGGAGCTTAAGGACGTATTCTTTGCCAAGGAAGGACTTTTTCCCGCACCAAAGGAAATCCACTTTTCCTGCTCCTGCCCGGACTATGCGAGCATGTGCAAGCATGTAGCAGCGGTGATGTATGCGATTGGTATCAAGCTGGATGATGATCCGCTGATTTTCTTCCGGCTGCGCGGCATCAATCCGGATACCTTTATTGCAGAGGCGATCAAGGACAGGGTGGAGCAGATGCTGGACAACGCAAAAAAGGCATCCACCCGAATCATTGATTCAGGGGATGTCGAGGATCTATTTGGAAATCTGTAAAGGCACTCAGTGGTGGTCATCCGGCAGCTTGAGGCGCGGCCGGATGCGGCTCAGGTAGAGGATGGAGAGGGGATAGAGAAGCCGGTCATAGAGAAACAGGCTGATGTTGAGCAGAATGGCAAAAAAGACCAGCATCGCGTTTCCCATCTCTCCGAATTCCGCAATGACTGCATCCATGTGCAGGATGAATCCAAGAAAAGAATACATTAAGATGTAGGATCCGTTAAAGATCAGCAGCTTGATGAGGAAGCGGACCCAGCGATTGTGAATGCGGTCAATTCTGAACTTGATGATCGGATAATAGCCAATAAAGATATAGAAGAAGGAAGCCTCCTTGTCCATGCCGAGGAAAAGACTGAGGAGAGAGACAGCAAGATACGCAAGGAAAGCCGCCTTCTGACCGTATTCGAACAGGATTGGGATCAGCAAAACAGCGCTGAACAGCGGGACGGCATATGCACCGACAGGGATAAGGGTGCCTGCGATCATAAGAACCGCAGAGAGCGCGACCATGAGGCCACATAGCGCGGCTTTTGTGCTTGCGGTGCGGCTGTCACGACGATTTGGCATGGGATACCTCGATTCAATGAAAGAAGGCAGGCATTGGCCTGCCTTTTTCGATATAGACAGATAATGGAAGGGATATGTAAGACAACAAGCTATACGCATGACATCTTACGCAGTTATCTTGGTGTGCTGCGGAAATGACGCTTTTTCAGCTGCTTACTGCGGTACATCTGTTCATCGCTTTCGTTCAGGAAAGCGTCCATATCCGTGAGGCTTCCATCATTGTAAGCGCTGCCGATGCTGATGGAAATATCAAGATTCATGTATGCAAAGGCCTGCTCAATGGTGTCCTGCAGATGCTGGATGCGGGCTGAAAGTAGGGAATCGTCCATCTTCCCGATGATCGCGGCGGCAAATTCATCACCGCCAAGGCGTGCGATCAGGGCTTCGGGGAAGGCCTTTCTGATGGATTCAGCGGTGGTACAGAGAACCACATCTCCGGTAGCATGGCCAAGGGTGTCATTGATGGATTTGAAATTATCCATGTCCATGAAAAGGACAGTGATGGGTTTTCCCGCCTGGGACTGGAGATACTCAAAGAAATAGCGGCGGTTATAGAGCTTGGTTAGAGCATCTGTATTGGCGTAGGTCAGGATCATCTGCTCATATTCATGCTCAATGGTCACATTCTGATAGAGGCAATAGAATCCCGAGATGTTGCCAAAGTAGTCAAGAATGGCCTGCTCATAAACGATGAAATAGGCAGTCTTGCCATTGATGGTTGCGGAAAGGGACTGTGTATAGGTGTGATTGCTCTCAATATAGCGCTTTTCGCTCTCTTCTCTGAAGGTGGCCTGCTTCCATCCCTGATAGTCAAAACCCGAAATAGCATCCTTTGAGATGGAGAATTCGCGCTCAAACTTGCTGTTGAGCTGCAGAGGACCGTAATTGGCATCGCACATCAGGATCGGGAACGGCATATTTTCGATGAGCATCTGAATCTCAAGACGGGAGTTGTTGAGATCCGTGACGTCATGGCCCATACCCGTCGTTCCCATGATCTTTCCAAGACGGTCATAGAGCGGAGTTTTATAGGTCAGGACATGCCGCATTCCTTCTGCCATTTTGACGTGCTCATCCGAAATGCAGGTGCACTGTTTTTCCATGACTTCTTTTTCAGATTCAAGGCACCGGAATTCGGACTTTCCACAGTCCTCGGGCGGGACATCCCAGATATAGTTATGGCCCATGCCGTGGCACTGCTCCCGGGTCTTATGGACGGTTTCCTCAAATTTTTTGTTGACCAGCCAATGCAGTCCGTCTGCACTCTTGAACCAGATCAAATCAGGGAAAGCGTCAATCGTTGTGATCAGATAGTTTTCATAGAGCCAGGCATAGAAATGATCGGAAAGCGTTTCTGCCAGCTTGCAAAAGCGATGCAGCCGCATGCCCTGAGACTCAGCGGCAGGCCAGATGTCCAAGTTTTGAGTAAGATCGAGGACATCATGGTCATCCGTACAATAGACAAAATGCAAAAGCGGGAAATCACCGTTTTCCAATTCTTTTAGAATGGAGCGATCCTTTGTGATGATCAAGGTGTCCTGCTCACGGGAAACCGAGAGCGAGGAAGGATCCAAAATCTCCTCAAAGTCAAAGGTGAGTCCTTTGACAGGCGGGCAATTGCTCAGTGTTTCTAAAAGAGAACTCTCTGCATAGAGAAAAACGTGAAGGACAAAATGATCCATGAAATACCTCCCAACCGGGAATTGTGTATATAGGTGCTAGAATTCCAGCCCGGTAATTATATCAAATGAGATAGCAGAATGAAAGAGCACATACAGAATGTTTGGAAGAATACTGAAAAGAAACTGTGAGGAAACTGAAAAATTCAAAAATTGGGTGTTGACAATATAAGAGGAATGCAGTACAATACACGTCGCAATGAAGCAGAAGCTTGCCCGCTTCTCGCCCGGCGCGAATCAGTTGCCGCGGCTTATGGCATTCTTAGAGTGATCAGGGAGCGGGTATGTGTCCGCTCCCTTTTTTCTGTATAGTAATTGGAGGTGTATCGCAAACAATATGGCAGTTGATCTTTTGACGAACGAGGATATCCGTGATCGCGAGGTTCGGGTCATTGACCAGAACGGAGAACAGCTAGGTGTGCTCCCGATTCGTCGTGCACTTGAAATGGCGGAGGAAGCTGGACTTGATCTTGTAAAGATTGTTCCCAATGCAAAGCCGCCGGTTTGCAAGTTCATGGATTATGACAAGTATCGCTATGAGCAGGCCAAGAAGGAACGGGAAATCCGCAAGAATCAAAAAGTAGTTTCCATTAAGGAAGTACAGCTCTCAGCGACCATCGAGGAAAACGATGTGCTGACAAAGGCAAAAGCTGCAATGAAGTTCCTTAAAAATGGTGACAAGGTCAAGGTGTCCATACGTTTTCGCGGTCGCCAGATTACGCATCAGGAAATCGGACTTGCGGTCATGCAGGACTTTGCGGAACGTGTCAAGGATATGGCCGTCGTGGAACGGAAACCTCTGCTTGAGGGCCGTCACATGATTATGATTCTGGCACCAAGGGATTTGACCAAGGAAGCCAAAGCCGCTTCCAAGGCGTCTGAAAAAGAAGCTGGAGCCTCAGCTCCACAAGCATAAATGTCCGAGAGGAGGATTATCCTATATGCCTAAGCAAAAAACGCATCGCGGTGCAGCAAAGCGTCTCAATCTCACCAAGAATGGTCTCGTGAAGCGGGCAAAAGCCTATAAGCGTCACATTCTGAACAAGAAGACCCGTAAAACCAAGCGGAATCTTCGTCGTACGGCTTATGTCACAAGCAGCTATGCAAATACGATGAAGAAACTGATCCCCTATAAGTAACTCTTTCGCCAGCAAGGAGGAATGAACAATGGCAAGAATTAAAGCGGCAGTCAATGCCCATAAGAAACGCAGAAAGATTATGAAGCTGGCGAAGGGCTATTTTGGCTCTAAGTCCAAGCAGTATCGTGCAGCTAAAGAGCAGGTCATGCGTTCCCTGCGTTATGCATATATCGGACGCAAGCTCCGTAAGCGTGATTTCCGTCGCCTGTGGATCGCCCGTATCAATGCGGCAGCCCGCATGAACGGAATGTCCTATTCCACATTCATTGCCGGCCTCAAGAAGGCAGGCATCGATCTCAACCGTAAAGTTCTTGCAGATATCGCAGTGAATGATGCCGCGGGATTTGCAAAGCTTGTTGAGTGCGCCAAGAACGCGTAATCATCCGAAGGCCGAAAGGCCTTCTTTTTTTACCCATGAAGCCTATGCGGGATGCTTGAGAGTGCTAAGGCGAACTGAGATGAGAGCAAAAGGAAGTACCTGTATTGACAAGCAAAGGACTGGAACTTACAATACAACTATATTAGGTTAAGACTCTTTATCTTGTTTCAAGCAGAAATCATGTCTATTGCGAATGCGATGAATTGTTTACTGCCATATGTTCGATGAACAGAGAAAGCTCTGCCCGGAAGACCAGTCTCAGGGCATTATTGAAACTGTCAGGATTTGTAAGAAAAAGGGATTTTCTAGCTGGCGAGCAAAGAGTCATTTAGGTTGGCAACTTATGTACTATTTATATAGATGTTGTGGGTAATAGTTTTGCTAAGCGTAAGATATATGGAAGATGTGATTCCTGGATGTCTTTCCTCTCACAAGCATAAAAGAACGGGGAAGAAAAAACTCCTTGAAGAGTGCAGAGCTGATTGTTGACTTTAGCTTATGGTATCACCCCATGGAGGAGAGGTTGATCTTTTCATAGGCATTGGACTTATCGTTGGAAAAGGGTTCCAGTCCGACGATTGTGATATCTTCCTGATAAGGACCATAAACCCAGAAAACACGTCCGGCGGTTGGAGTCTTGTTTTTGCAAATAGGATTGCGAGACTTTCATTCCATGGCACCTGGAGAGTGAAGTAATCTCGTGTGTTTCCAGACCAGAATGTCGGGCATTTTCGGATATGAGATAGAGTGCTTTTCCGAGCAGCTTCTGTATCTTAATTTCATCCTTGTTGGCGGTGCCTGAGTTGACCTTTGCACAAAGGTCGTTTCAATATTCTTCCATTTCAGGTACGCTCATATGAACTTGGAACATGGGTTACTCCTTAAATGCAGAAAGATCGAGCGCGGGTGATACATTGCCAGAATTAAAATTGGAAACAGAATCATCCATCATGGCCAGCGTATTAGCGGAAAACTGAAATGGAGCTGTGAACTCCCGTGGTTCAAGAATGATGACGCCATTATCCATTTCCTGAACATGGTACTCTTCGAAGCTACTGTTTCGAAGAGTAAGACGCTTTTTAGAATCAATTTTAGCATCGTATTCTCTGACGACTGTTTGCATAACGATACCACCTTTGAGAGTGAATGGTGTTTGTGGGATATCCTACATGAACATCATAACATCTGTTCAACGGAAAAATCAAGAGGAAATATGAGTGCAGATGCTCATGGGAAAAAGTCTTGACTTCCCTTTCGGAGGCGTTAAAGGGCGGAAAGAAAAAAGTGGAAACCGTGAATTAGTTACGGACATACACGTAGTAAATACATGATCTACATTGAGCAGCGAAGAGAGATTATAAGCCGAAGATAGCCAGAAAAAAATGGATACCTATGGTGCAATTGTCATGGAACATGATGAGTGCCTTGTGGAAGACATGGAGCGACTAGACGAAAAGGTAACAAATTCAAAATTGTCCCCGATCATATGGGACTTCAGCAAAGAAGAGATTCAGAGAGAATTCCTGTTCCTTGACGGTCAGATAATGAAAGAGGACGTTGCTTATATCTGCATATATGCTCAGGCAACGAAGTCCGTCCATATAGCGGTTGACCACGTTGCTACGAAGATGCTCCACCTCCTGCAGGATGTTCAAAATGCGGTGAAGGTCACAATCTTCAGCGACAACACTTATAACAAGCTGGCTGCAAGTGATTATGCTGATTATCAGAGACAATTCCACGGCAGGGTAATTATATTTTAGCAGACTATGAATAAAGCTCATGATAGATTCATTGTACTCAATTATGACACAAAGAATGAAAGCCTTTTTCATTGTGGACTGTCTTCAAAGAATGTCTGAAAGACGTTGGCAGCTATCATAGAATTCTCAGAGGGAGCTGTGAAGAAAGCAATGCATGATGTCATAATGAATATGCACAGGAATCTGGATATGCAACTCATATGAACGCTGGGTAAGCAGACTGCGTAGGGGAGTAAATCTCATAATTATCCATAATTCCTAACGTGTATGATTTCGTTTAGGTTGGAAATTTATGTACAGAAGGTTGGTTCAAACTGAAAAAGGAGGGCATTATTATGTCAAGTATTTTTGATGTAGCAAAATATATTTTAAATAAAAGCGGAAGAATGAGCACGTGGAAGCTCCAAAAGCTCTGTTACTACTCACAGGCTTGGTCGCTTGCCTGGACTGAAGAGCCTCTTTTCCAGGAGGATTTTGAGGCTTGGGCAAATGGACCGGTTTGTCCAGATCTTTTTCAGTTACATAAGGGATTGTTTATATGTTCGGAAGATGATATACCGAAGGGAAATGCTAATAACCTTTCAGATGATCAAAAAGACACAATAGACATTGTGCTTCGTGACTATGGACAGATGGATCCATACGAACTGAGAGAACTGACTCATAAAGAGGATCCTTGGAGGCTTGCTAGAAATGGTCTCGCTGAGGGAGTCTATTGTAATAATGTTATATCGAAGGAAAGTATTGGAGCATATTATGGGAGTTTATAATTACAATGCCCAAAAGAGATAAGCAAACAAAAAAACAGGCAGGAATTGCGTCAAAATCTACAGTTCGAAACCAGTACAGTTCGAATGGTGAGAAAGTTATTTGGATGTTTGATGAGATAGATAAAGATGGAGAGTTTGCTTTCAATATATTACGAGAAGATTTTCAACATAAAGAGTTTTTGGACAAAATGATTTCTTATTCAAGTATGACTTGGAATGAAATCGCTTCTCAAACACATGACAAAGGGAAAAGCAAACATCATCTTTTGGATTATGACTCTCTTTCAAAAAAAGCGAAGGACAGGATTGCAGTACTACAACTGGAGCAGGATACAGACCGCATATTCTCATTTGCTCTGCAAAATAAATTAAGAGTCGTTGGACTACGAGAAAATGAAAGATTCCATGTAAAATGGTATGATCCTGAACATGAATTCTGTCCCTCACAGAAGAAGCATACATGATGAAGAACCATTGATAGGATAATTCCTGCAATTGGATTTTACCTATGGCAGTGTAGTCCATTGATTTCTGTACAATCGGCTATGTAGAGATAGTAAAAGCTGCTGGATGGCAGCTTCGAAACAGGTACATACTCGTGTGATTTCGTTTAGGTTAACAACTCTTTCATAGATGTGCATGGTAATAACGTTTATGGGCACAAGAAGTAGAGAAAAAAGAACTTCAAAAAACACCCGAAAATGGAATTTCGGTGCAATATGGATATAGAAGCTTTCCTTCGTCTTATAAAGAATGTGAGGATAGAATATGTCTGAACGTGAAGCAGACTTAATTGGAGAAAGCAAAATTTGTGGTTTGCGGGTATGCGTTTTCTTTCGGTGAGAACAGGTTTTGCCAGTATTCTGAATTTGAACCATCCGGACTGCGTAATGGTTGTAAATAAGATAACCATGCCTTCCCTGTGGGAAGAAATTTTGCATGATTCTTTCTGAATGCATATTCCGAGCTGCTGTAATAGCTATTTTCAAGATTGACAGGAAGCTACGGATGAAGAAGGAACATATAGAGTTTGCAGGGAAAATGTGGGAGAAGGCAGAGGCGAAAATGAGAAAGAGGGGGAGCTGGCTAGGGCTGGCTTCCCTTTTTTGCTGCGATGTACATGCAATGGAGCTAAAGCGACTAATTTGTATGTTGTTTTCTGAAGCAAATTATTGTATAATTCAAGCAATGGATCAGATGGGAAAAGAGAAACCATAAAAATGGAGTCAGATTGCAGTTGCCTGATAGATGCACCTGGTCAATCAGCAAACGCAGATGAACCGGAAGAGGAGGTGGACTATGACCTGGGAAGAGCTCGCGGATGCGATAAGCATTTGCCAGAATTGCTCTCTTTGTAAGGGGAGAACAAATACTGTGCTGGGCGAGGGAAACAGAAAGAGTCCACTCATGTTTGTCGGTGAAGGCCCGGGGGAGCAGGAGGACCTTAGTGGTCGTCCCTTTGTCGGTGCAGCAGGACAGTATCTGGATCGGATGCTGGCATCCATTGGAATCAAGCGTGAAGCAGTGTATATCTGCAATGTTGTCAAATGCCGGCCTCCGGAAAACCGTACACCCACGAGGGAGGAGCAGGAAAAGTGTCGGATATACCTGGATGCGCAGTTTGAACTGGTCAATCCTCAGGTGATTGTCTGTCTTGGCTCAACACCGGCGCGTGCCCTGATTCATCCGGATATCCGTATCACAAAAGCACGGGGCATGTGGCATCTGAAACGGGGAATCTATATCATGCCCACATATCACCCGGCCGCCATCCTCTATGATCCAACGAAGGAACAGGCTTCCTTGTATGACATCAGTGTGGTACGCGAAAAGCTGAGAGAGCTGAGAATCTATGATCAGTTGTCCATGGGAACAGAGGGAAATGCATGAAAACCATTGAGATGTTCAATCAGGAACTGGCGGAGGCTTGTAAAAAGGCTTTTCCGGATCGTGCGGATGACCTGGTCTTTGGAGAAGGGCCTGTGCGGCCAAAGCTGATGCTGATCGGTGAGGCACCCGGTGAACAGGAAACTCTGAGGAAGCGCCCGTTTGTCGGGAAAGCGGGAAAGAATCTCGATGAGTTCCTTCTTGAGACCCATCTTGAACGAAAGGAAATTTATATCTCAAATACGGTGAAGATTCGGCCAACGAAAACCGGTAAATCGGGACGCATCAGCAACCGGCCACCGGATAAAGAAGAACTTGCGTTTTTTACGCCATGGCTGAATCAGGAGATACGCCTGATAAGGCCGGAAATCCTGGCTGCTCTTGGAAATACACCGCTGCATGCACTTGCCGGAAAGGATGTGACTATCGGACAGGTTCATGGAACGATGGTGCCGCTCATAGAAGGAGAGGGGACCTTGTTTGCCTTGTATCATCCGGCCAGTCTCATTTATAATCCGTCCCTGAAGGAGACATATAAGGCAGATCTGGCACTTCTTGCTTCACTGGTGCACGGGATAGCAGGAAAGTGACTACAATAATTTTGATAGGAGGGCGCGTATGGAACATTTTATGACAACGATTTTTCCCATTGTTCTGAGTTTCCTGGCAGGAACAGGGCTCATCATCCTTGAAGTTTTCCTGCCTGGATTTGGACTTCCGGGAATCTCAGGAGTCCTGCTGATCGGTCTTGGAACCTGGCTTACAGCGACAATGTATTCGGTAGGAACAGGCATTCTTGTCCTGATGCTTGTCCTCATCGTACTTGCTGCAATTCTTGCAATCATGTTCCGATTTGCTTCCAATGGCATGTTTCAGGACTCACCTCTGTTTCTGAAAAGTCGTGAAAGCAAACCGGAAACCGCGGAGAATAAGAAAAGCCTGCTTGGCAAAATTGGTAAAACCGTGACCATGCTTCGGCCGGCAGGCATTGCTGAAATCGAGAATCAGCGGGTAGATGTCGTGACAGATGGGGACTATATTGAACCCAATGTGTCGGTGAAGGTCAGCAGGGTAGACGGGAATCGAATTGTCGTTTCCCGTGGATAAGTCCTGCGTGTATTGTTACTAACGAGTGAAACTCGTAAGTTGGTATTATAAATAGGAGGAAACACACATGGTAGAGGGCATTGTTGTTATCGTCGTTATTCTGATTGTTTTACTTGTTTTTTTCCATTTCATTCCGGTTGGACTCTGGATTTCCGCAATGGCATCCGGTGTTCATGTTTCGGTCTTTACACTGGTTGGCATGCGGATTCGTCGTGTGGCGCCGCATAAGATCGTCACGCCGCTGATTAAGGCGGAAAAAGCCGGTCTGCATCTGGATATCGGACGGATGGAAGCACACTATCTGGCAGGCGGAAATCTTGACCGCGTTGTGACCGCACTGATTACGGCACGCGGTGCAAATATCAGCCTTGATTTTCCTGAGGCATGCGCCATTGACCTTGCAGGCCGTGATGTCCTGCAGGCAGTGCAGATGAGCGTCAATCCCAAGGTCATTGAGACCCCGATCGTTGCTGCCATCGCAAAGGATGGTATCGAACTGCGGGCAAAGGCTCGGGTTACGGTGCGCGCGAATATTGAACGTCTGGTCGGCGGCGCAGGCGAGGAGACCGTCGTTGCCCGTGTTGGTGAGGGCATTGTTACAACTGTTGGTTCTGCGGAAACACACAAAGCCGTTCTTGAAAATCCGGATCTGATCAGTCGTACCGTTCTCAATAAGGGACTGGATGCAGGTACTGCATTTGAGATTCTTTCCATTGATATTGCGGACGTGGATGTCGGACGGAACGTCGGTGCACAGCTCCAGATGGATCAGGCAGAGGCGGATCGTCGGATCGCTCAGGCTAAGGCTGAGGAGCGCAGAGCAATGGCTGTCGCACGTGAACAGGAAATGAAGGCTGAGGCACAGGAACAGCGCGCAAAGGTTATTGAAGCAGAGGCTGAGGTACCTCGTGCAATGGCTGCAGCTCTCAGAGAAGGAAAGCTTGGAGTTCTTGATTATTATGAGATGAAAAACACCATTGCCGATACGGAAATGAGAGAAAGCATTGCCGGCATGGGAAGCGAAAGCGTGCAGAAAACAACAAAGAAATAAGCCTTTATGATGCATTGAAATCAAGAAAAGCTGGCCATATGCCCGGTAAAAACGGCATGTGAGTACTGAACAAAGTACGATGCCATAAGACCAAGATGCTCATAATAGGAGGTGAGAAATTGGACCTTTCTGATTTAGTTAGTTTCGCGCCTGTTTTGATCATACTTCTGCTGGTTTTTACCTCCAGCAACCAAAAGAAAAAGGGAAAAGGGACATCTGGACAGAGAACGCCGAATCGACAACAGGCATCTTCCAAAAACACACGTCGACCGAATGAGCCGAACCCCAAAAGGACAACATCTGCGGCGCAGCCTGCGAAACCCGCCAAAGGTCAAAGAGCCGCTGCATCTGCGGGCACCCCTCAGGGGGAGGACCCGTGTCACGAGTATATGCTGACCCCGCAGAGAGAGCAGATGCACTTTCATTCGGCGGATCATGGGGAGATGGAAACCGCGGGCGAGGGAGAGGATCCCTGTCATGTCGGGTTTTCCTTTGATGCTGCTGAGGAGATGCCGGAGCAGGAATCTGAGGTGTCCCGCGTACATCCGGCAAATGCGGAGCTGCGTAAGCAGCTGACGCAGGCAATTATCATGTCCGAAGTCCTGAAACGTCCGGATGAACGCAGGGCAGAGCGAAGGGCAAGACGTGGCAGAAAGGTGAAGTATGGCTGAATCAATTCGAGTGCTGATTGCGGATGATGAACCCGGCATGCGGCTGATTCTCAAAAAGGTTGTGGAGAAGGAAGACGGATTCGAACTCTGCGGGGAAGCGGAGAGTGGACCGGAACTGATTCAAAGCTTCGAGCGGGAGCGGCCGCAGGTTTGCTTCCTTGATGTCGAAATGCCTGGACTCAGTGGGCTTGAATGTGCAAAAATCATTCAGGACATGGAGCCCAGAACGATTCTGATTTTTGCAACGGCGCATGACGATTACATGGCACAGGCGTTTGAACTCTATGCCTTTGATTATCTGATTAAACCGTTTAAGCTGGATCGAATCCATCAGACGATGGGGAGGATTCGCGAGGTCATTCGTGAACAGACGGGGGAAGAGACCAGGACAACGGCAGTCTCAAAGCATGAGCATAAACCGGAAATCCGTGCAAACGGGCGGATTATGCTGCGTCATAAGGATGGAGTCAATTTCATCAGCGAAAAGGATATTCTCCTGGTGCAGCGCGAAAACCGCTCTACGGTTCTGTATGCGACGGAGGGGAGAAGGTTTGAAACCAGCGATTCTCTCGGCGACGTGGAGGCAAGGCTCAATCCTCAGGTATTTTTTCGCTGCCACAAGTCATACATCATTAATCTGGATGCCATTGATACGATTACGCCATATGGACGGTGGACCTATGTAGTGCACCTGCTTGGGACCGATCAGGATGCGCTGATCACCCATGATAAGTACGAAGAACTTGAAAAGATGTTTCTGTAAAGAAAACAGCGCCGATCTACGGCGCTGTTTTCTTTTGAGTAAAAAAGAAAACCCATCACAAAGACGGGTTAAAGAGCAGTGATTATGCTCTGGCCAGCTCAGAAGCCATACGAGCCTTTTCGCGGTTTGCAGCGTTCTTGGAAATAACTCCCTTAGAAGCAGCTTTATCAACAGCCGAAGAGGCCTTGCGGAGCAATTCATCATTGGCGGTGTTGTTCTTGACAGCAGCGTCGAACTTATGGATCGCGGTCTTTGTCTGAGACTTCACCATGCGATTGCGAATTGTCTTGTGCTCTGTAACGCTGACGCGCTTGATAGCGGACTTAATGTTTGGCAAAGGATTTCACCTCCTCAGTTATTATCGGTAATCAGCAACGCGTATTCTAGCACAATTTAAATATCCATGCAAGGGGGAGAATCGAAAAAATCAATGATTTTATGGAAAAAACTTTGGGATTTTCCGGCTTGCAGGGAACGGAAATTATGCACGTACGCTTGCGTACAGAAGTTTTACGGACTGAGCTGCAGCCATCTCAATAAAGGCATTATAGTCCATATTGGATGAATCATCCGCAGAATCAGAGATGGCACGAATAATACAGAACGGCACCCGGTTCTGGTAACAGACCTGTCCGATGGCTCCGCCTTCCATTTCGCATGCGATGGCATGGAAGGTATTGCGAATAAACTCTTTCTTTTCTTCGGTGCAGATAAACTGGTCACCTGAGGCAATAATGCCGCTGGCTGTCTTAAGTCCAAGGACCTTTGCACAGGCGGAGACATGTTCACTCAGTGCACGATCTGCAGGAATCTCGATTTTCTTAAGATCCGAAAGGTATCCGACTGGATCTCCAAGACCGGATGTATCCACATCATGCTGGACAACAGCAGTAGAAACAGCGATGGAACCAATGGACAGTTCATTTGATAATGAACCGCCGACGCCGGTGTTGATGATACTGTCCGGATGATAAACGGAAATCATGGCCTGAGCACACATGGCGGCAGCAACTTTACCGATCCCGCAGACTGCGGTGACGACCTCTTTGCCGTCTATGAAGCCTGAAACGAATGAAATGCCAGCGATCCGTTCCGTTTTGGCATCCTGAAGAAAGGAACGAAAGCTTTCCATTTCGACGTTCATGGCAGCAATAATACCGATCATTCAAACCCCTCCTAAAAAGAATGCCCTATTATATCGCGAACTTTTGTGAGTTTCAACCACTTTTTATACGGAAACAGACGAGAATCCGGGGAAAAAGTGCTCCAAAAGGGCATAAGAAGGCGATTTTCGAGAGGAATTGACAAAGAAAAGTGTCATTTGGGCTGTCTGCAT
Organism: Clostridia bacterium; assembly: GCA_017476605.1. GTDB lineage: Bacteria > Bacillota > Clostridia > Christensenellales > Aristaeellaceae > Ventricola. The sequence goes on along the minus strand of JAFUZM010000160.1, from coordinate 4,770 downwards.
CCCGGAGCAAGATGCGGTGGTGGGGTGGTTTCCCAGGGCAGGCCTGAGTCATAGGAAAGACCGCCTAAAATCTTCATAAAGGACTCACCGGAGAGTTCACCGGCATGCAGGCATCTGGCTGCCTCTATGTACAGACAGGATTGACGTACCGCAGTCTCGTAGAGATCGTCAAGGCTTTCATGCCGTTCCCGTTCGGGCTCAAAGATGGAAAACCACGGAGCATGGGCCTGATTCGTAATATCGAAATCCGGAGGCTCGCAGGGAACCATATGCGCATGTGCGATCTTGTCAAGATTAAGGGGGAAGCGCCCCAGTGTGCTGTATTTCTTTCCATCTTCTGAACGCAGCAGACGGCAGACCAAAACGCTGTCATTGAATGTCCGGACCATTTTGCTTTCGCTGAGCACGAACTCTGGGAAAACGGCGTGAATGCAGGCCGTGAGATGCGCGGCAATCTGTCGTTTGTCTGCATCTGTCAGTGCAGCGATTCCGGCCATCTGAACCGGATATCCCTCTCCGTTATCCTCGCGAAAACGGATGATCTCATACTGATGCTCCAGGATCCCATGGAGATTGGAGGAATAGGCGCCCTCCTTTGTGAGGGAATGTCCATGAATATAGGGATGAAAAACGGTATCTGCTGCGTAATGGCTGAGAAAACCATAGCAATACGCGCGAAGCACCGGAGTGTTTGCTCCGGTGCACAGGGTAAGAAGAAAGGTATCCGTACATGTCCGATGCAGTCTTGTCCCAATGAAGGGAAGATAGTTGGCCCGCCCCGGACGAAAAAAGGAGAAGAAAAAGGGATCCGGCCCTTCACATCCGCTGAGCCAGGCGCTTTGTTCAGCCACCGTCAGGGAATCGCCCAGTTTCTTAAGCGCAGCAAGGGCAATGGATTGATGAACATAGGAAGCAGGCATACATTCCTCCGTTTCTTATCCGTTCCAGACGTCTCCATGTTCCTGAATCTGCTGGTTCAGAAGATGGATATCTCCACAGCTCATCGTGATGACCAGATCGCCTGGCTGCCAGTTTGCACGAAGATAGCGTTCCGCGTCATCAAAGGTCGGGGTATAGTGAACGTGCTGACCGGTTTTTGCAATGGCATCCACCAGCATCGTGGCGTGGATATCCCCGGGATCCTTTTCCCTCGCTGCGAAGATATCGGTGATGAGAATCTCATCCGCCTGATCACAGCAGTGAATGTAATCGGCAAAGAGGGTTTTCACACGTGAATAGGTATGAGGCTGGATGACGGCCCAGATGCGATTGTGGGGCTGAGCGACTGCGTTCTGAACGGCACTGTTCATCTCGGCGGGATTATGGCCGTAATCAGTATAAAGGGAAACGCCGCAGACATCACCGGTATGTTCAAAACGACGATGCGGAGCAGTGAAGCGCTCCAGGGAAGCGGCAACGTCCTGAGGCTCGGCACCTGCATACACACAGGCGGCCATGGTGGCCAGGGCATGCATGACATTGTAGACACCCGGGATGTTCAGGTGAACACGGGCGACCGGCTTTCCCTTATAGGAAAAGTCAAAGGATGCGCAGCCTCTCTGGTCATACGTGAGATTGTACGGTGCCCATGTGGAGGCAGCAGAAAGGCCAAAGGAAATGACGTTGCAGTGCTGCTCATGCATGAGCCGACGAACCAACGGATCATCTCCGTTGCCGATAAGAGCGCCAGTGGAGGGGAGAAGCTTTGAGAAGGCAAGAAATGCATTGTAAATGTCTTCCAGGTCCTTGTAGTAATCGAGATGATCCTCCTCAATGTTGGTGACGACGGCAACGGTTGGGTGGAATTCAAGGAAGCTGCCATGATATTCACAGGCCTCGACGACAAAGGTATCGTGTTTTCCGACCCGGGTACTGCCGCCGATATAATCCAGCTGACCGCCGATATGAACGGTGGGATCCATGCCAAGGTCCAATAATACCTCGGCAATCATTGATGTGGTGGTGGTTTTTCCGTGTGTTCCGCAGACGTTAATGGCCTGGCGATACCCTTCCATCAGCTGTCCCAGCAGCACGCTGCGTTCAATCTGAGGAATTCCGTGCTCCTTTGCATAAATCCGCTCCGGGTTTTCCTCGGAGATGGCAGCGGAGAAGACGACCAGTCCGGCGTTTTTCACATTTTCCGCGGCATGTCCGATGTGTACATGGATGCCATCCTTTTCAAGAATGTCAACCATATAGGAATGGACGGAATCAGAACCGCTAACGGTAAAGCCATTGGTCTTGAGCATTTGTGCAAGTCCGCTCATGGAGCTGCCGCCAATTCCGATCATGTGAATCACGGAGGACTTATAATCATTGATATGAATCATATTGTTATGCGGGCATTGCCCGGTCTCCTTGGTTTCTTTCCTGCGTTTGCAGTGTATGTATTATAAAGGAAGGGAAAATGGTTTGCAAGACGGGAAAGAGGAAGGGAAGGAAAAGGGTCAAAAGAATCCTATGGCAGTACCCTGTCTTTTTTGTATTTGACAAGAATTAAAATAGAGTGTAAAATGTAATAGAATATCGGTAAAATGAAAAATACGAAGGGTTATAATTGTATGGGACATATATACGATGATCGACATGAGATCCCCATTCCACTGGGGGCACACATCAACAGATCGGATGTCCGTGTCTTTCTGATGGATACTGTCGACTCAAAACGAACAGTGATCGGGAAAGCCACAAGCGAAACCACGATGTTCCCAAATGATATGTTCAAAAAACTGTATCCGGACATTTGGAAAACAGAGTATGCAAAGTATAACGATCCGCCAGTTCATGAAATGAAAATGGGGATGTATGGACTTTGCCTGGGTGCAGGAGAGAGGAACGGACTGTATAAAGCACTGATGGAAGCATATGACGGAGCAAAGAATGCAAATGCCATCATGGATTTTGCAATGTACTCCATCCTAAACCCGAGAAATGACCCGGAACTGTATACGACAAGGATGATGGAGGAGATCACCTTTTCTGAGGAAAACCATGATGCTGCATGGTGGACAGAGTTCTTTGGTGAGAAACTCACCGAATCGCAGCATAATGAGTTTCGTAGAGTCTGGATGAGACACTGCCAGGAAAAGGGAATCCGGAAGGTATGGCTTTGTATTGGCGACGTAACTGACGATCACGAAATGGGAACCGGCCAATATGATAATTATGGAGAGAACAAAGCACGCACATCAAGGCCAATCACCGGGTATATCTGGGCAATCAGTGCAGAGGACGGTTTGACGATTACATATTACGCTCCTCACGGTGGTGATGTCGATGCCAAAGCGATCCAATGGCTCATTCAGTTCCTTGCTGGTTACGGTTTTGAAGTAGAAGGTGTTCTTTTAGACAGAGAACTTGCCAATATTGACATGTTGAAACTACTCGACGGACTAAAAATGGATTATGTGATCCGGCTTCCTAACTGTTACGGAATGCTCTCGATGATGGAGCAGGAAGGGGATACGATTTTCTGGAATCCCGAATATCTTGTGAACGGCAATAATCTGTATGGAACATCCAAAGAGCAGAAGATTTGGAGAAAGTATGCACAGAAGGGGATTGTCAATCTTTATTACAGTCCTCAAAAAGGGCATTCCAGGGGCCAAAACTATAATGAGGAAGCAACAAAGGGTAAGGAAAAAGCAGAAAGAGAATGCAGGGCTGGGATGCTTCCTAAAATACCGGGAAGACTCAGAGAAATACTCAGCGTCAAAAGGAATGAAGATGGGACATTGACTCTGAACTGCGACTATGAGAAGTGGAGGCGGCGACTGAAAGGGGAAGGATTCTTTTCCATTCTGTCATCAAGAGATTACGGCGCAGCGATGACGTACAGGCTTTTCAGACTTAGACAGGCTTCTGAGGTGCAATTCAGGAGAAGCAGGCTCCGGACTGGAGCACACGCGTCTCAAGTTCATTCCGAATCCGGCATGAACAGCAGACTCGCGATTGCTTTTGTTGCGTCAATTCTACGACATACAATCGGGGAAGCCTGCGCCGCAAACGGGCTTAATACGAATGTGATTCTTCAAAGGACAAACAGGGTCATGCTGTTGGTGCTCGGAAATGGACACTACAAATTGATTCACGGTATTCCTGAGGATTTGAGAACAGTATACGAGTATTTTGGAATGAACAATGAAAGTCTCGAGGCAATAACAGAGGAAGTCAATCGGCGGAAAACGGATGGGATGCACACTCCGGTACGTGAATTTCCGATCCCCCGGGGACCGATAAAACGAGGAAGAAAACCGGGAAGCAAGAATAAGAAGACCATCGAAAGAGAAAAGGCGGAAGCAGAGGCGAGAGCCGGTGTCGAAGCAGGAGCCAAAGAGACAGCGAAAAAGCCTGGTCGCCCTGTAGGAACGAAAGATTCAAAACCACGAAAGAAACGCAGTGATGCGGGGAAAAAGAGAGGACCACACAAGAAACAGGGAGCTGAGTAAAGCAGACCCTACGAATATTCTTGCTACCTTAAATCTCCCAAAGACAAGCATAAGCAAATTCGTGCGAAATAATGCAAGATTGTACGGATGTTTGGCAATTCTTTTCAATTTATGACGAAAAATCAATGAAAAATTGTTCAAAATGGGGATGGATTTATTTAAAAAGGTGAATTATAATGGTATAATAGCAGCGTCAAAAATTAATGGAACGGTTTGACGTTGTCTGCAGCCTATTCATTTGAACGAGAAAAGTGACAAAATTGCACCGCCATAAACCGTACTTTTATCATGCTTGTATTCGGATAATCCGTCACGAACGCCT
>JAFUZM010000159.1 GCA_017476605.1 Clostridia bacterium | reverse complement strand
GCCACCGGTGGTTTCAGCTGCAGCAAACACACCTGTAATCACCTCACCCTTGGTATCAATCACCTGAGCGTCACTGTTGATCTTGATTCCACCCATTGTGTGATGGATGCCAGGAGCGATCTGAATGGCATAGTACAGAGCCGTGCTGAGATCATCATCCATGCCGTTATTGCGTCCGAACTCCTCGTCAACACCCTTGGCAACAGCCGCATTCCAGACCTCCATGGTCTTACCAAAGCTTTCTACCGCTTCGCCCTTCAGACCCATATTCTCTGCCAGCTCCTCATAGGTTGCTCCCTGAGCTGCCATGCCTTTATTGATATACTCCTGAGCGGACTTGTTGTGATCGACCAGATTCTGATCGAAGATGATATAGGCATATCCTCCGGTCTGCTCAAGCTCGGCTGCAGAGACCGCATCGCGGGTAGACAGGTCATTGCAGAAACGCTTGCCCTCCTGATTGACCAGAATTGCACCCAGGCTGCGCATCTTCTCAGAGACCAGCATACTGGTTGCCTGGTACACGGTGGGATGCAGCTGAATCTGCTCCATATCGACCGTAGCAGCTCCAATAGCCTCGGCCATCAGGATTCCGTCACCCGTAGCACCGGGATGATTGGTGGTTACAGCATTGGCAAGACTCGGATTGAAGCTGCACATCAGCTCGAAATTGGAGCCAAAGCCACCAGTGGCCAGGATGACCGCCTTGGCATTCACCGTATAGACATGCTCGGCATCCTCAGCCAGCACGCCCGCCGCTGCGCCATCACGCATCAGGATCTCCGTCGCTGTGGTATTGAGCATGACTTCGATTCCGTTCTCTTCCACGACTTTGTTGAGCTTGGCAATCAGATAGCTGCCAACAGGGCTGCCATCCTCAGGGGAGTGCAGGTATTTGTGGGTAGTGCCACCGGTTGCAGCAACCTTGGGCAGCGGCGCACCGATCGACTCAAGCCATTCTACCGCTTCTGCGCTGTTTTCCGCCATGGTGGTGACAAGTGCAAGATCGTTGAGCATATGTCCGCCGTTCATGGTATCCTCAATGAATTCCTGGACACCGCTATCCGTAATTCCCTGAGCCTCCTGGAATTTCGTTCCGGCACAGTTCATGCCGCCGGATGCCTTGAGGCTGTTTCCGCCGACCATCGGCATCTTTTCAAGCACAAGAACCTTGGCACCCTCCTGTGTGGCCCGGAGCGCCGCAGTCAGGCCAGCGCCGCCGGCACCGACAACCACCACATCGTAATCAAGCGTCACAGGAGTCTTTTCTGCCGGAGCTTCCGTCGCCTGCTCCACCTCAAAGACCTCAGGATCCAGTCCGCCCTTCGTGAGTGCCTCACGAACTGCGGACACAATCGCTGTACTGGTTACAGTAGCACCGGAGATGCTATCGACCAGCAGGCTGTTGGTTTCCACAATGGCTTCCGGAAGCTTTTCCACCGCCACAGAGCCAATACCCACCGTCTCATTCTGTTCAAGGACTTCAACTGAATAGATAGTTGCAGCATCTGCGGTGACCTGAACCACAACGTCACCCTCAATGCCCTGACCGACACCGGTCTCGGTAATAGAGCCATTCTCCGCGAAGGCACAGACGCTGCTCAGCGCGAAGATCATGGACAGTGCAAGAAGAAAGGCAAGTGCTTTTTTCATGGTTTTCCTCCTCATAGAAACTGAAATTGTATATGAACATAAAAGGGGAATCGGATGTTCACAGCCGATAGTTTATCAGAGAATATACTATTTTTGAAATTCATACTTTTCATTTATATCATTCCCTGTTAGAATAGTTCTGACAAACTGCAGCACTTCCCGGAGGCAACATATGGATTTTCGCACGCTAAGCTATGTTCTTGCCATTGCAGAGCACCAGAATCTCACAAAGGCAGCAGAAGCCTTATATGTAGGGCAGCCAACCCTCAGCAAGTTTCTTTCCTCCCTGGAGGAAGAGTTAGGACAGAAACTGTTTCGCAAGCTCGGACACCGCTACGTGCTGACCTATGCAGGTGAGCGCTATGTGGAACGAGCCTCCCAGATTCTGCGGCTGAAGGAAGATCTGGATGCGGAAATGTCAGATATTCTCAGGCGCGATGTCGGCGTATTGCATGTAGCCTTTCCTCCTATGCGCGGCTCCTATCTGCTGCCAATTGTGCTTCCAGCCTTTCAGCAGCGTCATCCAAATGTGACCATCACGCTCCTTGAGGGCAGCTCTCAAGAGAATGACGCAAGGCTGCTAAGCGGCCAGGCAGATCTGGCATTTTACAGCAGGCCGGAGGACACAAACGAACAGATTGAGTATCAGGCACTTGCTCAGGAAGAGCTGTTGCTTTGCACAGCTCAGGGGCATCCGCTGGGAACGCTCGCTACAGCCGATCCGGATGGTTCGTATCCGCATCTGGATTTATCCCTGCTGAGGGAGGAACGCGTCCTTCTGCTGATGCCCGAGCAGCGCACCCGTCAGATCGTGGACGGCGTTTTGCGGGAAAATCGGGTAAAGCTCGAAAATCCGCTTTGCACCTCAAACATGCAGGCAATCATGGGTCTGGTCGCCGGTGGCTATGGTGTCTCCTTCCTCTTTGACTCCCATCTGCACCATCGTCTGGATTCCCGTCCCATCGAATGCTACCGCTTTGGGAAAACCCCCGTTCTCTGTGACTTTGTGGCTGCCAGCCGTAAGGGAGGCTATCTGCCCCACTACGCACAGGACTTCATCGACATTGTGAAACATGCAGCTCACGGTTCTGCTTTATGAGTGAGACTCAAACATGTCCCGGATTCCGTCTTTCAAACTCCTTCTCGAATCAAAAATGCCAGATGCATATGTGACAGCATCTGGCATTTGACATTAGCAATCAAAGTCGTTGGAATAAAGCATTGAAATTGCCTCATTCCGCTTCTTTCAAAGCGCCTTCCGTAGCATTTTCAGGCTGCGCAGAATCACTTATTGTTCCTTCGTCCTCCAGAGATTCCTCCTGCTTATGATAATGGTCATAAATGATCTTCGCCTGCATCGGACCGATTCCGTCCACCTCGCAAAGCTCGGGGATCGTTGCACTTGAAATTTTGGCAATGGATTTGAAATAGGCCAAAAGTGCTCTGCGTTTGGCCGGCCCGATCCCCTCAATATCCTCAAGAGAGGAATGCATTCCAGCCTTTTGCCTCAGGTTTCGGTGATAGGTGATGCCGAATCTGTGTGATTCATCTCGGACGCGCTGCAGAAGATGCAGCGCTGGTGATTTCCGGTCAAGGAGAATGCTCTCCTCACTGTCCGGCACGAAGACCTCATCAAGGCGTTTGGCAAGCCCAATAATCGGGATATCATATCCGATTTCCCGCATGCCCTCGCGGGCAAAGCGCAGCTGTTGAGGGCCGCCGTCAATGACAATCAGGTCAGGAAGATCCGCAAATCCGGTCAGGGCACCCGGCTCGTCCGGCACGGTCTCCATCGCCTCCCGTTCATTTTTTGCCCGGGTCAGGCGGCGACTCAGGACTTCATTCATGGAGGCAAAGTCATTGGCGCCCTCTACGGTTTTGATCCGAAAACGACGATACTCTTTTGAAGCGGCCTCCCCATTGATCGCAACAACCATGCTGGCAACAGAGAGGGCACCCTGAGTATTGGAGATGTCGTATCCCTCAATGCGGCGTGGGAATGTTGGGAGATTCAGAATTTCCTTAAGTGCCTCGCAGGCACCTATGGTTCTCTCCCTCGCTCTTGACAGTCCTGCATTTCTCTTATCCAGCGCATCCCGGGCATTCTTTACCGCCATCTCGATCATCTGGTGCTTGGTTCCCCGAACCGGTTCATGAATGGTTACCGATCCTCCGCGACGCTGCGAGAGGAGTTCAGCGAGAGTGTCCGCACCCTCCGGCATTTCAAGGCAAAGAACTTCCTCGGGCACCTGACGTCCTTCATCGTAATACTGTGGCAGGAATTCCCCCAGAACATGTGCAACGCTCTGGTCGCCCTCTCCCTCCAGTGTATAGTTTTCCGCGCCGATCATAAGCCCGCCGCGCACAAAGAGTATTTCCACCATGGCGTCCAGTGAATCCGATACCACGGCAATGATGTCCCGGTTTCCGCCCTTCACATTGATCGCCTTTTGCCGCTCCATCAGCTTTCCAACAGAGGCAAGACGATCCCGAAGCTCTGCGGCATGCTCAAAATTGAGCGAGGCCGACGCTGCCAGCATCTCCTCTTTCAGCCGCTTTTCAATCTTTTCGCTGTGCCCGTTAAGGAAATCAATGACCTCCTCAACGGCTTTTCCATATTCCTCTTTCGTCGTTTTGTTGGCACATGGTGCCAGACATTCTCCCAGCTGATAGTGCAGACACGGCCGTTTATCTGGAGATGGCTTTATCACTCCCTGGCAGGTGCGAAGAGGGAAAATCCTGCGGAGGACATCCATCACCTCACGGACACCTGTCGTCCCCATATAGGGACCAAAATACTTGGCCTTATCCTTCTCAATCCGCCGTACGATTTCAATTCTCGGGAAGTCCTCCGTCGGATCAATTTTGATATAAGGATAATGCTTGTCGTCCTTAAGGAGAATATTGTACTGAGGTCTGTGCTGCTTAATCAGGTTACACTCAAGAATCAACGCCTCAAGGTTGTTGTCACACAGGACGATATCAAAGTCATCAATACGGGCAACCATGGCCCGTACCTTCACCGTATGATCGCGCGACTGATGGAAGTACTGGCTTACCCGATTCTTGAGGTTAATGGCTTTCCCGACATAGATGATTTTCCCCTCGGACTTCATGAGATAGCATCCGGGACATGTGGGAAGCTTTGATATTTTCAGTTTCAGCGTATCGTTCATATCTCCGCCTGTATTCCTCAGAACAGTTTATCAATCATCCTCCAAATGCGCGCGAAACATCTCTGATAATGCATCCACAAGCTCGTCCTCAATCGGCTCGAACTCTTCCATTGCTTCGCCGTCTTCCTCAAACTTGTTCACTTTCATATACTCAAATGCATCATCCGCAGCCTGCTCGTCGCCCTCTTTCATCTGTTTTTGGAGGCGAACATACTCGTTTCCATTATAAAAGAAATAATCCATCACTTCATAAAGTGCGATATTCCCACTTTCATCCGACAGCTCAATAAGGTCTTTTTCCATCTCGTTCATGCGTTTCTCCTGATCATTGGTTTTCCTGCATATGCAAGTATGTCCATTATACTCACCTCGTCATTTTTTTCAAGTCACGGCTTCCCCTGCTCTCGTCTCATATGGCATATCAGGCTTTCTGTTTTCTCTTTTAAGGACAGAAACTGACCAGGATCAATTTTATCAAAAAAGGTATTTGCATATACTAACAGCTCATGCTATAATCTAAGCAATATTTTGAGGGAGGCTCAAAAAATGGCAGTAACTGAAGCGGTAGAGAACTACCTTGAAACGATCTATATCCTGTCTCTTAAGAAAAGCGAGGTTCATGCGATCGACATCTGTAATCATCTGGGCTATTCCCGGCCAACGGTTTCCATTGTCCTCAAACAGCTCCGTGATAAAGAGTATGTCATCGTCAACGAAGATAATCATATTTTTCTCACAAAATCCGGGGAAAAAATTGCGAAACGGATTTATGAGAGACATGTCATTCTGACGAAGATGCTCACGAGCATTGGCGTCCCGGCGGATCTTGCACAGGAAGACGCCTGCAAAATTGAGCATGATCTGAGTGATGAAACATTTAGATGCATTAAGCGCCATTACAAGGAAGAGCACCAGGGGCAGCAAAGTAACAAAGAAAGAGAGGCTAAAGCATAGCCTCTCTCTTTCTTTAGCCCGGATTATGCGTGTTTAAGAACGGTAAAGATCGCCACGATCAGGCCCAAGATGATTCTGTAATACCCAAACGGTTCAAAGCTGTGGCTCTTGATATAGGCAATCAGTTTACGAATGGCAATCATGGAGACAATCATGGCGGATAAACAGCCCGCTGCCAGTATCACCAGTTCTGTCCCCGTAAATGAAAATCCAAACTTGATGAGTTTAATGAGACTTGCACCTGCCATGGTCGGAATCGCCATAATAAAGCTGAACTCCGCCGCAATGGCACGCGAGCATCCGACAATCATCCCGCCCAGAATGGTTGCCCCTGACCGGCTCGTTCCCGGAATCAGTGCCAGCACCTGAAACAGTCCGATTAAGAGTGCCGTTTTCACGTCAATCTTCTCAAGCGAGATCACCCTGGGCTTTCTTGTGGCAATACGGCTTCTCTCAAGCACAATGAAGTATACGCCATACAGAATCAGCATACATGCAATCACGATATTGGTATGCAGATGCTCGTCAATCCAGTCATCCAGCGGCAGCCCGATGATCGCACTGGGCAAAATCGCAATGACGACCATGATCCAAAGCCGAATGACCTTGAGGTTAAACAGGCCAAGAGGCCCCTCTCCTTTGCCCGGACGGTGAAATGGCCATATTTCCTTGAAAAACAGCAATACAACGGCAACAATTGCTCCAAGCTGAATGACCACCTCAAACATTTTCAGAAAGGATGCGCTCATATTCAGCTTTACAAGTTCGTTGAGAAGGATCATATGCCCCGTCGAGCTGATCGGCAGCCATTCCGTAATTCCCTCAACGACACCAAAAAGAATCGCTTTTAAGATTTCAACTATCTGCATGGTTTCTCCTCCATCGCACACCTGCTATTGACACATTGCCTGTGTCATGACATGTACCTGCCAATTTTAATCCTTATGGAACATGACGTCAACGATTTGTTTCCATATGACTCTCTCTCGTTCGCTCTTTTTCAGGTAAAAGAATGCCATGTTCTTGTGTTCCAGTTCTTTGAAGCGTAGTGACAACAAATGGATCCACTGCCTGGCTTTTTGAATTGCGCTGTCGTTTTCTGGTATCCCTAAACATTCAAATAGTAAACCGAACATCGCATTATAATTTGATTATACTATATTCTATCTAAAATTAAAATGTAATAACCGCAGATTTCACTGATATTTCCATTTTACATTCGTCTGTTTTAGCTGTATAATGTGTGGATGATTTAAGTCTTGCCTGGTGGTTTCCTGCTGACTTTTCAAACCAACTCGAATGTTCTGTGAAGGAGAACAAACACAATGTACATCATCGACAGATACACGCTTAAGGAATCAGGAGAGATAGCCTCTTACGTAGATGTGTTTTTTACCGGAAACGAAACAATTGCGAGGAAAGAGTATAAAAGGCTTGTCGCTGAGGATCCTGAAGGCGTTTACTCCTTGGAAAGTGTATTGATGCAAGGATCAAGAAAGATGGAAATCAGGGCATGGTTTGAAAAGAATCTCGCAGAGAATCACGGTCAGTATAGGTCGTGCATCATAGAGGCAACACCGAACTATCCCCACAGAGAGAAGCTTTCGAGGTACTGGCTCGGGGAAAAACCGCTTTTCTATCGCATGGAGTTTCTTCCTAAGGATACAAGCAAGAGAAGAGTAGAGTGAGCATACATCGGACCATCTTCTCTAATGATGCCGTTTTCACGCTTTGACCCGATGCCTGCCTGACCCCTGAACGCAGAACAGCCACGGGCAGGGCATCCTTATCCAATGTTTCAAAGGAGCATTCTATGTCGTTACAGGCGCTGATCGCCTTTTCCATCGCACTTTCCGTGCTCTATTATCTTTGTCCCAAGCGGTTTCAATGGGGATTTTTGCTGCTTGCAAGCCTCGCCTATTATATTCGCTCCGACATCCGGGCGCTTCCGTTTCTCTTGATTACAGCGGGCAGTACCTGGGCATGTGCCTTCCTTATTTCAAAGCTCAGCGGACTGCAAAAGGTCTGGCTTAAAGAGCACAAGGCTGAGCTTACAGCTGAGGAAAAAAAGGCATATAAGGCCAAAACAAAAGGGAAACAGCGGATCCTGTTTTGGATCGCGCTCTTTCTGAATTTCGGAATGCTGGGCATTTTCAAGTATACAAACAATGCCATAGCGCTTTTTAACGGTCTTTCTCGGGGAGATCTCTCGCCCCTCAATCTGATTTTGCCACTGGGCATTTCCTTTTATACCTTTCAGTCCATTGGTTATCTCATTGATATCTATAATGGGAAGTATGCAGCGGAGACTCATCCGCTTAAATATCTGCTGTTTGTGTCCTTTTTCCCGCAGTTGATTCAGGGGCCCATTTCACGCTTTGATGCACTCTCATCTCAGCTTAAAGCATCACACACATTCGACATTGATAAGTACGAACGCGGTCTCCTTCTTATTGCCTGGGGCTTCTTTAAAAAGAGCGTCATTGCGGATCGTGCTCTTCCTCTTGTCGAGGAGGTGTTCGGCCATTACAGCTCCTATGGCGGTGCGGTCATTGCCATTGGCGTATTGTTCTACTCCCTGCAGCAGTACTGTGATTTTTCCGGCGGAATTGATCTGGTTATCGGCATCGGCGAACTGTTTGGCATTTCCCTGCCTCCGAATTTCCGCAGACCCTATTTTGCCATCTCCCTGACCGATTTCTGGCATCGCTGGCACATCAGCCTCGGCAACTGGATGCGGGATTATGTGTTCTATCCATTTGCATTAAGCCGCCCGATTTCAGCGCTTTCCAAAAAGCTGAAACGCGCACATTCCCAGCTGGCCCGGACACTGCCTGCGGCCATCGGAAACATTCTCGTGTTTGTTCTTGTAGGCATCTGGCATGGTCTGACCACCAACTATGTCCTGTGGGGCCTTTATAACGGTCTGATTCTTGCCGTCACTGCGCTGGCGGATCCGCTTTACAAAGCCTGGGGAGAACAGCATGAACGCCTTGTTCATTCCCGTGGGTTTCATCTGTTCCGCATCCTCCGGACATTCCTTGTCGTCAATATCGGCTGGTATTTTGATCGCGCCGTTCACGCCTCGGATGCCTTTCGCATGATGGGCCTCACTCTTTTTCATCCCGATTTCGCACAGCTTGGAAGCGGTATCCTGCTGCAGCTCGGGCCGAATGAGCGGGATTTTATGATCTTTGGCATCGGCACCGCACTGCTTTTCCTCATTTCCCTGCTCTCCGAGCGCGGGACAGATGTCCGCAGTCTGGTCCTCTCCCGGCCACTTCCGCTTCGCTGGCTTCTGGTTGGGGTTTTCCTCTATTTGACCGTTGTCTGGTTTGTCGGCTATGGACAGGGAACCTCTGGTTTCCTGTATGCCGTTTTCTAATCGCTTCTTTCATCCTTTTGATTCATGGGAGGAACCGTGAAACTTACACATAATGGAAAAGGCATTGTGCGCCTTTGTCTGTTTCTTCTCCTGTTTGGCCTGTTTCTTGTTTTCGCAAGTCTCAACCTGATTGAAACCGATCTTCTCTCCGGACGAACCCTCCAGGATCTGCGTGCCCGGGATGACATTGAAATTGCATTTGTCGGTTCCTCGGTCACGGTATATCATATGAACCCGGAAATCGTTACCAGGGAGACGGGACTCACCGCCTTTGACTGTGCCATTCACAGCATCTCCTTTCCCGGCGCGATGGTCCTCACAGAGGAGATGTTCAAGACAAGCCATCCAAAGTATGTGGTTCTCGTCCTTGAGCCGTACAATCTTGACTCTGCCAAGGAATCCGAGGAAGCGGAATTTCGCGTCATGCCGTTCTTAAAGGATCCCCGACAGCAGCTTGACTACTATCTTGCGACCGCAGCACTTGACAACGAGTATCTGGAACGAGCCCTGATCATGCGTACCATGTACCCGAAATCCCTGCGTGGAATTATTAAAACCCATGACACCAAGAAAAATGCCACGAAGGCCATGGAAAAGTATAAGGACCGTCTGGACCCGGAGGAAACCTATATGGGCTCCGGTTTCGTACGCCACAATGCCACAAAGGCAAAGTTCGAGGAAGAGCTGCGGGTCAAAATGTACCGGGATTATTCGGAGGGGGATTACTATCCGCTTCTCAAGCAGACGAAAGTCCAGATTGACGCCTATCGTGAGCTTGTGGAATCCCATGGCTCGGAACTGATTTTCATCATCTGTCCGAACCACACCAGTCATGCGCTGGCCATTCCCTCTTTCCTCCCCTATACACAGTCACTCATGCGCTACTGCAGCGAAAAAGGCATTCCGCTGTTTAATTTCCAGTTTGCCACGCCCGAGCTTATGCCCTGCCTGGATGAATACTATTTTGACATCTATCATATGTGCGGCGAGGGAGCAGACATTTTCACCTCCGCCTTCTGCCGTGTATTCAACGCCTGGAAAGACGGTGAGGACGTCAGCAGCCTGTTCTACTACAACGACTGGACGTACCTGGATCGCCTGCATGCGCTCACAAATACCTGGGTCTGGCCGGATGGGGATCATTTCCGTGCTGACTGCAATATTGATCAGCACTCCACACCGGAATACCGTTTCCTCTATGTGGATGAAAGCGGTAACGAAACCCTGCTGCGGGACTACGCTGAAGACCCGCTGATTTCCTTTGACCTCCCCGAGACCGGAAATCTCCGCGTCTATGCACGAATCGTGGGAGAGGAACAACAGCCCCATGTCTATTATGACTATCCAAAGGATTTTTACTTTGCAAAGCGCTTTCTCGCCCTTGATGGCGAGGAGGATGAATAAACGATATGCCATAACGTCCCCATGGCAAAGCCGGAGACAGCACTTGGCATATTGGCCTGTCACCACACAAATGAATTCTCAGAGGAGCCAATTATGAACCGTCTGATTCCAGAAGTCCTTGACGAAACCGTTCGTCGTTTTCCCGAGCGCACAGCCTTTACCGATCCCGGGAGCAGCATCACCTTTTCTGAGCTGCATCACAATATTGAAGTCCTGGCCAGCCAGTTTGCGACGCTGTGTCCCCCACGGAGCATCATCGGGTTTTATATGGACAAATCCGTCCTGACCGTGACCGGCTTTTTGGCCGCTGTCTATGCCGGCTGTGCCTATTCCCAGCTCAACTTACGGCATCCGGCTGCCCGGATTCTGGCCATCGCGGATACCCTCAGCAGCCCCTTCCTGGTAACCGACCGGGATCATGAGGAAGCACTTAGGGCAACCGGATATGTGGGCACAATTCTCCTTATTGAAGAGCTCCTTAAAGGCGACAAATCCCCGGAGCTGCTTGAGGCACGGCGGGCTCAGATGCTTGATATCGACCCGCTCTATGTCAACTTTACCTCGGGCAGCACGGGAAATCCCAAGGGCGTTGTCATTTCTCACCGGAATGTCATGGATTTCATTCCGGACTTCATCCGCATTTTCAAAATCACCGAAACCGATGTGCTGGCCAATCAGGCGCCCTTTGATTTCGATGTTTCCGTCAAGGACATTTACAGTGGT
>JAFUZM010000158.1 GCA_017476605.1 Clostridia bacterium | reverse complement strand
TACGGCAACAGCGGAGTAAGGCAAAATTATAAAGTGTAGCAAAATCAAAAAGTGTAGGGGCAAAGTTAAAAGGTTCAAGGCAAAATCAAAAGGTAGAAGGGCAAAATGTAATTGTATCGCTTTGGGATACTACTTAGATGAGGGCATCACTGGCACCAGCACCAAGCACCGAGAGGGCTTCAAGGCCATGGTGGCGGATGCGCTGGCCGGGAATATCGATCTTATCGTCACAAAGTCCGTCAGCCGCTTTGCCCGGAACACTGTCGACAGCCTGACCACCATCCGGCAGCTGAAGGAAAAAGGCATTGAGTGCTACTTTGAGAAGGAAAACATCTGGACATTCGATGGGAAGGGTGAGCTGCTGATCACCATCATGAGTAGCTTGGCCCAGGAGGAAAGCCGGAGCATTTCCGAAAACGTCACCTGGGGCCAGAGGAAGCGCATGGCCGACGGCAAGGTGGCCATTCCCTTCAAGCACACCCTGGGCTTCAAGCGCGGCCCCAAGGGTGAAATTCTGGTGGATGAGGAGCAGGCAAAAACCGTCCGGGACATCTACGACTGGTTCCTCGAAGGGCTGACGCCACACGCCATTGCTGCCAGGCTGATGGAAAACGGTGTTCCATCGCCTCGCGGCAAGGAGGTGTGGCATCAGGGCACGGTGAGAAGCATCCTGAGCAATGAAAAATACAAGGGTGACGCCCTGATGCAGAAGTTTTACACCGAGGATTTTCTGACCAAGCGGCAGATCCCCAACAAAGGTGTCCTGCCACAGTACTACGTGGAGGGCAACCATGAGGCGATCATCCCACCGGAGACCTTTGAATTGGTACAGCTGGAGCTTGAACGCCGGAAATCCAAGGGAGGCCGCTACAGCGGAGTGGACATTTTCGCCTCCCGGATCGTCTGCGGTGAATGCGGCGCTTACTACGGCTCAAAGATCTGGCATTCCAATCAGGCCAAATACCGCCGGGTCATTTACCGCTGCAACCAGAAGTACGGCGGTGACAAGCTCTGCTCCACACCGCATGTGACCGAGGAGCAGTTGAAACAAGGATTCGTTGCCGCGTTGAACAAGCTCATCTCCAAACGGGATGACATCATTGCCGGACTTACGGAAGGCGCGGAAATCCTGTACGATACGACGGCACTTGAAACGGAGAAAAAACGCCTGTGGGATGAAATGTGCGTGCTGGCAGAGATGGTGCAGGCGGCAATCAACGAAAATGCCCACGTAGCCCTCGACCAGAAGGAATACCAGAAGCGGTATGATGAATTGGCCACCCGGTACGATGGCGTCAAGGCTGAACACGACAAAGTAGCCGGGCAGATCGCCACCCTGGTTTCCACCAAGACTGCAGCGCAGCAGTTCATCGGCACCCTGCGCGGCCTGCCGCAGAAGGTGACAGCATTTAACCCGGAGACCTGGGGAAAACTGTTGGATCATGCAACGGTTTGCACCGACGGTAGCATCCGCTTCACCTTCCGCAACGGCATTGAGATCTGAAGTAAAATACAGAGAACGCATCCTGCTGACTCATGGTGAGTTTCAGGATGCGTTTTCACTATCCATGCCTTTCAGATTATGTAATGCTTATTAAAGACAAAGCCATCCTCATCGTCCTTTCTTTCTAAAGAGGCAGGCTTTTTCGGAGGTGTTTCATTGTTTGCGATGGCAATTCTGACCTTGGCATCGTATAGGGCATGTTCGAACTCCCGATCCATTATTTTATCTTCTTCGCTCTGTACCTTTGTAAGCTGTCCCATCTGCTCCGCAACGTCCTGGGCTATTTTATGGAGCATACCATAGTAGGCAGAATAATGCTCACGTTCACCCTTTTGATATGTGCTGATTTTGATGGATTCGAAATTGTAACCGAAGGATTCAGGCGGGCATTCTGAAAGAGCTTTTTCTGTTGCTGATATATATGCTTGGAAATGCAACGTATCTTTGTATTGCTCATATAAAGCGCCATAGTCAAATGGCAACAGCAAATATAATTCGCTCTCCATAAGTGATGACCAGCACCTATGAATATACCCTTGTGTATCCCGCTCCAGATCATCGATAAGATGGACAATCGCTTTTTCCGAAAGGCCAGTCTTTTCACAGATTCTCCTGACTTCAATATCGCCGGATGTCACATTCGTCAAACCAAGTAGGTAATCAGATGAACAATCCAGGTGTCTGCAATATGCCAGAAGAAACTCACCTTGTACATCATCGGCTGCATCAGCATGCAAATGACGGACAATCTTTTTTTCTACGCTACTGATGGCGTTCTTTCGTATGTCTTCCTTACGGGTGTATTTCCCTGGTTTCGATTTTACAGAAACCAACTGCTGATCATATAAAGATGTCGCCAGTGCCCTGGGAGTTGTATACCCTTTACCTGTCATCACATACCAGAGGCGGTTTCCAAACTTTTTCAAGTCGCTATGATCTTCAGTCCTAATTGCCATTGCCTACTCCTTTCAGATAAATTTATCTTTTTTATCTTGCGCGTCGTCAGTAATAGACGCAAAAAACTACAGGTTTATCCGTTTCTCGTGGCAAATTATATAGGCGTAGACCGAGCGTGTCAAGGCTTGATAAAGCGAAGGCTCGCGAAAAAAACATGGCCTATTATGGAAAGGGGGATATATCATGCCGTCACTGATTGAAGGTATGCGTAGGCTTTATCCTGCAGAGGATGTTCGCCGACTTGCATACACCCAATCTCCGGGGGGAGACGTTGTATCGGTTGATGTCCACGGAATGAAATGCTGGCAGGCGAAGCAGTTCATCAACAACATCATCAATCTTTCAAACCGCCCATTTCATCTAACGGTGATCCATGGCTACAACCATGGAACGGCAATTAAGGATATGGTTCGGAATCACCTGGACAACAAGCGCATTATGGATCGCGCCGCAGACCAATTCAACCTGGGCATTACTTATCTGGCCATCGCCTAATCAAGGAAGGGAGAACATTTTATGACTGATCGTATGGAAAAGAAAACCTATCAGGAAATCGCATCTACAACCCAAGCGCAGACCACAGGGGCTTTTATCGACACACTGAATGAAATCCGCCTGAATGAGCTTCTGCGGCGCTATTCAGTAATTGATTGTCACAAAGCGGGGGCAGAACAGGAATTGCTGGCGCTCAGAGACGATATCAAAAAACTCATTGAGAGTAACCGGGGTGGTGCTACGGGTATGCACGGGTTCATCGGGGAGCGAGTACAGGTAAGTTTCTCTAATGCTCGTGCCGCAATGCAGGGCCAAGAGAAGGCATATATGCTGATTGATGATAATGGTATGACAGATTATCTGCGAGGGAAAACGCTGATCCAGCAAAAAGCCTGCATTTCCGACAAAGCGCTTGGATTAACGCATGTTGTAGCTCATTCAGAAAAGTATCCTATCTTCATCCAGCAGAACGGAATTTACCAGATTCCAAGGGATTTTTACGAGAAGTATCAGCGGTTTGTAAACATGGCTGAGGAAACCGCTCTGAAGCTTCGCAAGGAAGATTTGCGAATGTGGAAGCGCGTTCAGGAATTCAAAGCCGCTGTGCCTGAAGCAAAAGTTGAGCCGATGGTTGTGACATATGACGAAATTCAGGCTGGCGCTGTGAATGGCACCATTGACAGGGAAATGGCTTCTGTAGAAAAGGAATACAGAAAGCAGCGAAATGCTGCTGAAAACGCATGTAAACCTACTCTTCAAGAAGGTTTGAAGGTTACTGCGTGTTCAGCTGCACTTGAAGGGCTTGTGGATGGTGGTGTCTCTATCCTGGAGCATAAGCAGGAACGAGGAAAAATACGTAATTTTGAAAAGGAAGACTGGAAAGAGATTGGAATTGACACAGCAAAAGGCGTTGGGAAAGGGGCGGTCAGAGGAGCTGCTGTTTATGCGGCTACCAATGTTGCTCATATCCCGGCAGGTATCGCATCTGCTACCGTAACCGGCGCATTTGGGGTTATCGAGAATTCTTCCCGTTACATTAAAGGCGAGTGCACCGGGAAAGAATGTGCAATTGGAATAGCTGATGCATGTGCGTCAGCAGCAGTAAGTGCTATATCAACCGAACTCGGGAGGCGTTTCATCCCCATACCTTTTCTGGGGCCACTTATCGGAAACGCGGCAGGCACGTTATTGTATAAGGTGGCGAAGAAACCCATTATCAGGCTTTTCAACTCATTTATGGATGCTGAGCCATGTATCGCCTGATCTATTGGGATCTGATGGCCCGATCCCCCTTCACTCCTGTCGCATTGACAGGAGTTTTTCCGTTTGCGGCGAAATAACAGGTGTGGGCTTGATAGTAAGCTCATGCTCAGTCTATAATGGGTTTGATCGAAGAGGCCGTCATATCAGGATTCGGTGAGGTGTGAACTCCATGAAGTTTCAGGAATATGGGCAGAAGCAGAATCCCGCAATCCTTCTGCTCCACGGCGGCGGACTGTCATGGTGGAACTATCGGGAAGCAGCCGAGCTTCTGCAGGATCGGTTCCGCATCATCCTGCCCATCCTGGACGGACACGCAGGGAGTGATCGTCCCTTTACATCGATTGAGGAAAACGCCTCCGGGATCATCTCTTTCATCGACGAACAGCTGGGTGGCTCCGTTTCCCTGATCGGAGGTCTTTCTCTGGGCGGACAGGTTTTGCTTGAAATGCTGTCGCAGCGCAAAGACATCTGCTCCCATGCATTAGTTGAGAGCGCCGCCGTCATTCCGTCAAAGCTGACCCATGCCCTGATCGCGCCTGCCTTCGGGAGCAGCTACGGGCTGATCAGGCACAGAAGCTTTGCCCGGCTGCAGTTTCAATCCCTGCACATCAAGCCGGAACTGTTTGAAGACTATTACCGGGATACCTGCCGGATCCGGAAGCAAGACATGATTGCTTTTCTGAGGGCAAACACATCCTATGCACTGAAGGATGCATTCCCGGAGGCGGTCGCGGAGGTGCATGTATGTGTCGGGGAAAAGGAAACCCGCGTCATCCTGCGCTCAGCCGAAGCCATCTGCAGGATGCGCCCGGCCTGCAGGCTGCACCGTCTGCCCGGCCTCAGGCACGGTGAATTCTCGATCAACCATGCGGCCCGCTATGCTGACTTTATACGAGAAATCGTTCAGGGCGGGTAAATTCCAGTTTTGAGGATGGTATTAATGAAGCAGATTACGAACAAAGAATATGAAGAATGGCAGAAATATAAAGAGGAGAAGGCAAAAGGCCATATCCTGCTACCAGACACTCTCCGTTTTATCTGCGTTGCCAATGATTATGATCCGACAAAGATCGGTCAGCATTTCCTGGAGGTATTGCCCAAGGTATGTTCGCCGGAAGAAGAGCATAAGTTTCACCTGTAAACCCGAGTAATTAAAAACGGCATCCTGTTTCCAGAACCTCTGGTGTCAGGATGCCATTTTGTATTCCTGCCTTTGGGCATTTGCGTCGATTTTCAAAAATGCGTCGATTTTTGGTTTCGACTCAAAAAATGCGTCGATTTGCGTCGATTCTATAGTTTCGTTGGTTTGTATCAAAGTTGGCAGGGTTTTTTCCCCTAAGCTGAGGGTTTTGATACAAACACATAATTCCCAGAGGAAAATCTGAAACCCCCTGAAACCCCTAAGTGAAACCCCCTGAAGCCCCCATTGAAACCCCTTAAACGATACGGGTCTCACCATGCGCCTGCTCCTCCTTCCTCTGGAAGATTAAAGTAGGTTTCTATTCGGCTGCCAGCGATATGATCATATCTGGAAGCACAACATTTCTACCGTTATCATATTGTCTTTGCTGCTCTTCATTGCGGCCCACCAATGCTGCGCCTGAAGCTGAATTATCAGACACTACAAGCAGAGCAATACCGGGCAATTCAAACAAGTCTGTCATCAGATAGAACGAACTCGTTTCCATTTCGATGAGATCCGTTCCGAAGGATCTGATTTCATCCAGGTGATAATACTCCAATGCGATAGAAGGCGTACAAAATACGCTCGCTTTGTGAATCGTATGGCCTTTTTCTTTGCCGATCCTGATCACCTGATCAACATAATTCATATCCGGAACAACGCGTGTAAACAGCATACTGTCCCGAATGGATTCCTTCATCAAATATGCATCTGCATAACTTCCCGATATCGAATACACCGGAGTACAGATGTCTCCAAGCCTGAAGGTTTCCGTCAAAGCACCGACAGCGCCGATAAAGATCATTCTTCTAAATGAAAGCTCTGCGCACAATGCCAAGTGGTCGATCAGATTGCCTGCTGAAGATCCAATCTTGATCCAGGCAATGTTCATCCCATCTTTTTCAACCAGATACCCTGCTATGTAGGCACCTTCCTTTAATGTTGTGACTTTACAAGTTTTATCCATATGAAGCTTATACGGAGTAAAACTCGGGGCTATCACGAGCGCATCATAGACAACGTCTTCACTTAATCCAAAAGCCTGCGCTGCCATGTGTTCCGTGTTATATCTGTGAAATGTATCCACGATTTTTTTCAGGGCTTCTTTCATCGTGACCTCCTAATTTCATATTATCCGACAATCCCTTCACTCCTGAACTTTGCCAGCATCTCCAGCATATGCTTACCGATCTTTTCGGGATCGTAGTCAAAGCTGGCGCAGATGATCCGGAGCCCGTCCGGCGTCAGGGTTCTGCCATGCAGCTGGTCGGTCAGGTACTGCTGGTACTTTTCATATTCTTTGTTCGATATCTGCTTCATCGTGCCCTCCGGTCATCTCGGGAAACTGGAATTTGCTAATATCTTCTACTACCAGATTGCCGCTCATCCGTTACATCGTAGACTTGGATATCATGTTCTTGCGCATACTGTGTGCGGTAATAATAGTAAAGGTCTCTGATGCGGTACAGTTTCTCACTATAATGTCAATTTTTCACGGATTTCGCACTAATACGGTTTCGGCCAGCCGTCGACACCCATCAGACGTTTAGGAACGTCATCAATTCTTCGAATGTTTTTCCGCTCTTCCTGTAGGCATCCATGATCTGTCTTGCTTCATATTC
>JAFUZM010000157.1 GCA_017476605.1 Clostridia bacterium | reverse complement strand
TGAAAAGCTGCACTTTATTCCGGTCCAGAACAGAGGCGCAACGGATGCCCGGCATTTTGAGAAGGTTTCAGACTGTGTGCTGCGCTTTGGCCCATTCCTTGAGGAGGAGGACATCTCGGCAGAGGGCGTTCATGGAACCAATGAGCGCATTTCTCCGCGGGCGTTTCATCAGGGAATTCGGGTATTGGTTCGCCTGATGGAAATGACCTGCATTGAGGTGGAAAGTGAGGAGGAAATAAGCGAATGAATGAACGTCTTTGGGGAATCCTTGTAGATTCTTTTCCAAAACTTCTCGGATACGGTGTACGTGTGACCGTTCCGCTGACGATCCTTTCCTTTCTGTTGGCTCTGCTGATTTCGATCATTGTCGCGCTGATTCAGTATGCGAATGTTCGGGTGCTGCGTCAGATCTGCCGGTTCTATATCTGGATCGTCCGAGGAACACCACTCCTGGTACAATTGTATCTTGTGTTCTACGGACTTCCCAGCATTGGAATTGTTCTGGATGCATTCCCGACAGCGGTTCTTGTCTTTGGCTTTAATGAAGGGGCATACATGGCAGAAACGGTGCGTGGATCCATTGAAAGCGTCTCCCGCGGGCAGATGGAGGCGGGCTATTGTGTCGGTCTCAGTTATCTGCAGATCATGACGCATGTCGTCCTTCCACAGGCTTTCCGAACCGCATTTCCTGCGCTCTCCAATTCACTTATTTCCATGCTGAAAGGCACCTCCATGGCGGCAACCATTACGGTGATGGAAATGTTCAGACAGGCGACGGTCATCAATGGGCGCGTATATGAATCTCTTGGATTATACAGCGAAGTCGCCCTCATCTATCTGGCTTTCTGCACCATCCTGACGTGGCTGCAGCATATTGGTGAGAAAAAGCTGGCAACCTATGGAGGTGGAAAGTCATGATGCTGGAAATCCATGATGTTAAGAAGACATTTGAGGATCATCTGGTGCTGGATGGAATCAGCCTGGACGTGGAGAAGGGCGATGTTGTTGCCATTCTTGGGCCCAGCGGTTCCGGAAAGACCACATTTTTAAGATGCCTCAATTTCCTCGAACGGGCAGATTCTGGCGAGATCATTTTTGACGGAATTCGCCATGATCTAGCAACCGCAACGAAGGCAGAGGTGGCGGCGATTCGACATAAGACGGCGTTTGTTTTCCAGAACTACAATCTGTTTCTCAATAAAAACGTGCTTGACAACGTGACACTGGGCTTGACACTGGGGTCTAAAATAAAGAGGCAGGTAGCAGAGGAAATCGCCATTGATGCGCTTTCTCGTGTGGGGATGGCGGATAGGCTCAGTAGCTATCCCTCTCAGCTCTCCGGCGGACAGCAGCAGCGCGTGGCCATTGCACGGGGCCTTGCACTGAGCCCGGAAATCATCTATTTTGATGAACCGACATCTGCGCTGGATCCGGAACTCATTGGTGAGGTGCTTGCGGTCATGCGCAAGCTGGCGGAGGAGGGAATGACCATGCTGGTGGTCACCCATGAGATGGAGTTTGCAAAAAACGTCTCAAATAAGGTGATGTTCATGGAACATGGGCATATTGTTGAGAGCGGGCCATCGTATGAACTCTTTACAAATCCCAAAAACCCGAGGACACGCGAGTTCCTGATTTCCAGATGACTGGTTGAAAACATGTGCAGGAGTGAAATATGGCAAGACTGTTGACACTTGAGGAAATAAAGAACCCGGACACAAAAGCCGTGGCAGCGGAATGGATCGGATTTCACGGAATTGAGCTGATGCAGGTGACGGTGGACCACAGTAATGTGAAGGATATTGTTACGTTCAATCACTTTGAGCGCGCCAGGACAGACCGGATGTATGGCATTCAATGGCGCTGCTGGGATGAGATGCCGACGCTGGCCGAACGTGAAGCAGCAGGTATGCTGCTCAGCGTCAAGCCATCATGACCGGCTGCTGTACCCGAAGAAGGGGCAGCCGATGGTGCAAAAAACAAATGGATTCACAGAAGAGAAAGGAAAAAGATCGTGAAGAATGTGAAACTCATTGCAATCGTTGCGCTCATTGTCGTTCTTGTCATCGGAGGATTGGGCGTTTACTGGAACCTGACTCACGGGAATCGGCAGCTTGTCGATACGAAGTATCATTTTGATCGTGCCGTTATCCGTCTTCCGAATGGTGAAGTCGTGGAGGGGAAAATCTCCTCATGGCTTGATTACGCGGATTCGGATGTCGTGCAGGTGAAAATAAACGGGAAAACCTATCTGACAAGCTATGTCAATGTTTGCCTCATTTCAGAATAACAAGACATGCGCCCCCTTAGGTAGGGGCTCATAAGACAGTTTTATTAAAAATCGCAGGTATGGCATGATCTTCAGGTCATGCCATTTCCTGTTTCATCAGCTTATCCAGCGGGATAAAGCCCACAAGGTCATACTGGATATGGATGCTCTGGCGGCGCTTGCCGCCACTCTTGTCCGGCGCTCCGATGTAGATCGCCTTAATCAGATCATGCACGGCGTAGGGCGTCAGTTCTTCCAAATCTGCGTATTTCTTCACTTTATGGATAAACAGTTCCAAGTCCTGATTCTTCTGTTCCTGTGCTTCAATTTCCTGCCGCAGTTTCTCCATATCCGCTTTCAGCGCCTGCTGCTCATCCTCATAGTTCCGGCTCATCATGGCAAAGCGCTCGTCGCTCACCTTACCGGCTACATGATCCTCATATAGATGGATGAACAGACGATCCAACTCTTGAATCCGCTTCTCGCCCTTTGCAAGCTCTTTACGCATCGTCCGCAGCTTTTCTTCCGCCTGCATCTGGTGCAGCTGCTCCATGTTTGCCCGGAAATACGCCTCGTAGTGGAGAACAAACCAGATCACCTTCTGCAAATGCTCCCAGACCAACTGTTCCAAGACGACAGCGCGGATGAAATGCGCCGAGCATGTTCCCGTGTTGCTGCGGTAGTTGCCGCAGACAAAGTGATCCTGCCGCTCCTCATAGTAGCTGGTGATGCAATAGCGCATCTTTGCCTTGCAGTCGGCACAGAAAATCAAGCCGGAAAACATGTTGGATTTGCCCGTTTTCGTTCTGCGGTGACGCTGCTGCCGTTTCTCCTGTACCTTGTCAAAGGTCTCAAGGTCTATGATGGCCGGATGCGTGTTGTAGAACACGGCGCGGTTTTCTTCCGGGGTCTCCCGCTGCTTCTTGTCCCAGATGGAATTGGTATAGGTCTTGAAATTGACCGTGCAGCCGGTGTACTCCTGCCGTTCCAGAATATGAACTACCGTGTTGGTGTTCCAGTTGTACGGATCGGACGGCTCCGGACTTGGGTTATTGATCCCGTTTGCCCGCTTATACGCGGTGGGATTCAAAACTTTTTCCTCTTTGAGCTGCTTGGCGATCTGCATCGGCCCGCGTCCTTCCATACAGAGATTGAAGATGTGGCGGACGACCTGGGCGGCCTCGTCATCAATGATCCAGTCCGTGTTGTCATCTGGATTCTTCCGGTAGCCATAGGGGACATTTGTGGTTAGCCTTTCGCCGCGTTCGCCCTTGGACTTGTTGACAGCACGGATCTTCCGGCTGGTATCACGAGCATAGAACTCGTTGAACCACATCCTTATTCCAGCAAAATCATTGTCCACGCTATTGGGATTCAACGTGTCGTAATTATCGTTGATGGCAATATGCCGGACATTGTGCTTGGCAAAGGCGATGTTGATGAACATACCCGTCAGCGTAGAATTCCGTCCGAGGCGAGAGAGGTCTTTTGTACAGCAGACGGCCACTCTCCCTGCTTCGATCTCATCCAGCATGGCTTGAAAGCCGGGGCGGTCATAGTCGGTTCCGCTGTACCCGTCGTCCACGAAAAAGACCGGATTCGGCAGATGGTGATCCTTACAATAGGCCAGTAACAGCTTCTTTTGATTGGATATGGAATTCGACTCCCCTTCCAGGGAATCCTCCTGTGAGAGACGGCAGTATAATGCGGTGATCTTATCAGTTGCCCTTAACATTTCTGTTTCCTCCTTTTCGCGGGCAACTGTCTGCACAGGATTGGTCGGCTCCATTATAGCAAGATTTGTCTCGTTTGTCATTCGGAACCCTCCATATTTCGGATCATGATCCGCAGCAACTTATTATCCAGCGTCTCCGTTCCCTCATAGCTGCCGGTCACGGTATAAACCGAACCGGCGATCTCCCTCTCAATACAGATATCCGGGAGCCAGTACGCCGCCAGGTTTTTCACTACGATATGTCCTTCATCGTCGAAACGGAGGTTATGACAAAAATGACCGTCCTGCAAGGATGGCTTTTGCACATAGGGATCTGTTTTGGTGAAATAGAATCCGGGCGGGGAGGGCTCCGGATCATCGGAGCATTCCGCTTCCTGCATCATTTCCAGCAGGTCTTCCCGTGTGTAGGGATTGAGATAAATGATGTTATCTTCGTTTTCCATGATTTCGTTTTCTTCCATTCTGATCATTCCTTCATAATTCATTTTCCCAGCTATGGGATTGAGTTTTCTTCGGAGGGGCTGATGATCCCGTTCTTTCACGAATTCCTTCTTTTCGTGCAAGCGGTCAATAAGAGAAGCTTTTTCTTTTGGTGCCTGCGTCACGACGATTTTGCTTTCTGGTTTTTCCTGCGGCTTTTCTTCCGGCGGCGAGATAATAGAGCAGACAGTTTTCAATTCATCCAGATCGATCTTGACCGTATCCAGCTCCGGCTTAAGATCAGCGATTTCAGCGGGCAACTTTTCCAGTTCAGCCGCTAACTGCTAATGGGAACCTTTTTATCCGGGTACAGCTTGATCAACAGGCGAAAGGCTTTGTTGTATTCGTCGATCTCCGCCTTGTGCGCCTGATAGAACTTTTCTTTTTTGCTCTTCCAGCCGATCTTGATGTATTCGTGATGGATGGGCAGCAGCCGCTCCACAGAATCCCACGCTTTGATCTGAGCCTGGATATCCCGCAGTCGCTTTTCTTTGTCGTGGATCTGCCCGTCCAGATAGTCAAACACAGCTTGCTTTTCATCCAGATGTTTTTGCAGATCATCCACGGTAGCGATCTCATGCTCCTGCAGATACACAACGGCATGAGAGACTTTTTGCAGATCCATCGTCGTACCCTTCCGCTGGCCGGAAACAGACCAGTCGCTGCGCTCGTCGCGGCGAGAATCCAGGTATTGCGTAAGCAACTCATGAAGCGTCGGCTCACGCATTTCCTCGATCAGCCGATTCCGCTTCTCCCTCAGTTCTGCGATTCAGCTTTGCAGGTCGGAAATCAGTTTTCTAATCACCAGCAGAGCGCGGTTGACCTGCTTGATCTCCCGATTGAGATTTCCCATATCCGTCTCAATTCCGCGTTTCTCCATCTGCGTTACCGCGGGGCCAAGATGGATCGTGGGGGCAAGGTCGATACCCTGCCGCTCGAAGGATCGGAGATCAACGCGTTCCGGCCGGTTGTTCCGTTCCAGATAATCATTGGTGATGACCTCCCAGCCATGCCGCCAGATTTCTGCTTTGCTCTGATCGTTCCAATCGACGGTATCTTCCTTGTGACTTTTCCAGTTGCCGGACGGTAACCGGATACGCTCGCCGTTTTCATCTAGGTCATAAACCTTCTTACTCTTCGGAAGCCGCTTTCCCCGCTCATCCATCGCCCGCATGGTCAGCATGATATGCGCATGGGGATTGCCATCGCCTTTGCCGTGAATGGCGAAGTCCACGCACATGCCCTGGGAAACAAAATGCTCCCGACAGAAGTCTTGCAACATGGCCGGATATTGGTCAGCTGGGACTTCACGCGGGAGCGGCAGGACGATGCGGCGGGCAAGCTGTGAGTTCCACTGTTTTTCATTTTTCTCAACAGAGTTCCAGAGCGTATTTCTGTCGGAATACTCAGGTGGGGCATTGGCCGGAAGCATGATCTCCGTGTAAACGATACCCTGCTTCTCGGCATAGGATTTCTATTTAAGATCATACTCGGAAAACATTTTTTCGCCGCTTTGATACGCAGCGCCCGCCACGGCGGATTGTCCTCGGCTGCGCTGCGTGATCGTGATTTTAAAATGTGGGCGTGGCATGTAGTTCACTCCTTCGCCATGAAATAAAAAAGCAGCACCGCAAAAAGCGGTACTGCGAACAGAGGCATGATGGAAAGAAACGGATGGTCACAGCCGTTCCTTTCCGTCATGCTCGCAAAAGGGTAGCCGCGCAGCGGCGCAGGGGAAGTGCAGCGTCCCCTGGATGGAGAGAACGCCTTTTCTCCATCGAGCCCTCTGCAAGAGCCCTCGGGGAGCGCAATGGCACCACGCTGGGGCCCCACGAAGTCGATATGACTATGTGGGGAAAAGGCTCCGCAACGGAATGGACGAGCTTTCCCGTCGCTACGGGGAAGCGAGTGATATGGAGTTTGCGGCGACATAGTGTATAATTGCGCCCTTACACAGTAAGGGACTTTATACACTTCGCTTTTGTCTTCGGCCTGTCGTTTCACGCTCTGGATCATTTCCTGATTGTCGGACCTTCTGAAGAGAGCCTTCAGGATCAGCTCGATCTGCTCCGTCGTGAACTCGTCCGGAGACAGATACTGTTCCAGCATAGCTCCGTGAGTGCAGAGACGGTGAGTGCGGGCGTTGCGGGTCAGCTCGGTTTCCTTGGCCTTCAGCTTCTTCAGGTTTTCCTGTCTGAGCTTCAGGTCCTGTTCGGCCTTCTCGCGTTCAATTCGCAGCTCGTTAATCGTCTTTTTGCGTGCCATATGATCACCTCCTTCCTGGTTTCCGGGCATAATAAAAGTGAAGAACTGCTAATTTTTTGAACCGTTTTGCGCAGATTATTTGAATCTACAATTTAACTGAAAAGTTAACGGAAATGGGAATAAAAACTCAAATATTCGGTTTTTATAACTTTTTTGTTGGCTAATCCTTTCGAAAACC
>JAFUZM010000156.1 GCA_017476605.1 Clostridia bacterium | reverse complement strand
CCAGAAGAGAGCGATTTGCGGTTTCCACACAGCATTATTCCTTTGCAGTGAAAGCGTTCTCTCTTCTGACCCACGCGTATGACCTGGCAGAATACGATTTTGCGATCCGGGAAACACGAACGCAGCAGGTCATTGATGATACTGCCGCCGGCAGAAGCGAGATCGGCATCCTGTATCTCAGCGATTTTAACCGCAAAGTCATCACCAAAATGCTGAACGAAAACGGTCTGTCCTTTCATCACCTGATCGACTGCCGTGCGTATGTCTACCTTTGGCGCGGTCATCCCCTCGCCGAACGAAAATCGATCGCTTTTGATGATCTTGCACCATATCCCTGTCTATCCTTTGAGCAGGGCGAAAACAGCAATTTCTACCTTGCGGAGGAAATCCTTTCCACCAATGAGTATCCCAGGATGATCAAATGCTGCGACAGGGCGACCATTCTGAACCTGATGATCGGCTCACTCGGGTATACGTTGTGCTCCGGTATCATCTGTGAGGAACTGAACGGCAGCGAATATCTTGCCGTTCCCTATGAGGCGGACGAAGAAAACCCCAACAGCGTCATGGAGATCGGTTACATCACCCGGAAGAACAGCCTGCTGAGCCAGATTGGAGAAAGGTATGTGGCTGAGCTCAAACGATATCTTGAAATGGAGGCGAAACCAGATGCCGATTCGGATCAATGAACAGATTCATCCGGCTGTTCCTGTACATTATTTCCCGAACGATCATCCTGCGGGCGTTCCTCTTTTCCAGTGGAAGGCGCATGCCAATCTGCTGTTTGCCAACTGGTTGAACTACGAAGTGTATCAGGTTACGCCCTATCATCTGAGTGACGTGGCAAAATAAGCAGGAAGCTGCGTGGAAGTATCTGCCTTCCCAAAGGAGCACTGGTCGGGATCGGAGTGATTGCTAAAGCACGCGTTGAACAATCTTCGAAGTCTGATAGACTGCATCTATAGAACGCAATCATGCTTTCGTATTGGACAATTATCCACTATATCTATAGAATAAAAGCATCAAATGAAAGGAGGTTTCTGCGATGCGGTGTCGATGCAAATCCTATGCCGTGCTGCTGAGCCGGAATCGAATGCACGGTGCTATAGCCTAAAGGCAAGGCCGGGGTTTCATAAACCTTTGCATCCCGGTTCGAGTCCGGGTAGCACCTCCAATAAAAGCAATGAAAAGGAGAAAAACCATGTCAGATATTAAGAATTCCGCGAACTGGTCCTTTGAAACCAAGCAGCTGCATATCGGTCAGGAACAGGCTGATCCTGTAACCGACGCCCGCGCCGTTCCGATTTACGCGACGACCTCCTATGTGTTCCATAACAGCGATCACGCCGCTGACCGTTTCGGACTTCGGGATGCTGGCAACATCTATGGCCGCCTGACCAACCCGACCCAGGGTGTGTTTGAAGCCAGAATTGCGGCCCTGGAAAATGGCAGTGCGGCGCTGGCGGTTGCCTCCGGCGCAGCGGCCATTACCTACACCTTCCAGGCGCTGGCCAAGGCCGGAGAACACATCGTGGCCTCCAAGACCATCTATGGCGGCACCTTTAACCTGCTTGAGCACACCCTTCCCCTGACGACCGGGATCACGACCACCTTTGTCGACCCGGATGTGGACGGCAGCTTTGAAGCAGCCATCCGCGAGAACACAAAAGCGATCTTTATCGAAACGCTGGGCAACCCCAATTCCAATATCATTGACATTGAAGCGGTTGCCAGGATTGCACATGCCCATGGAATCCCGCTGGTCGTGGACAGCACGTTCGCCACGCCTTACCTGGTGCGGCCCATCGAATACGGCGCGGATATTGTGGTTCACTCCGCCACCAAGTTCATCGGCGGACACGGAACGGCCATCGGCGGCGTGATTGTGGAGGGCGGCAAGTTTGACTGGAAGGCCAGTGGGAAGTATCCCTGGATCAGCGATCCAAACCCAAGCTACCATGGGGTTTCCTTCTATGACGCAGTGGGGCCCGCCGCCTTTGTCACCTACATCCGGGCCATTCTGCTGCGCGACACGGGATCGACCTTGTCCCCGTTCCATGCTTTCATTTTCCTGCAGGGACTGGAGACATTGTCGCTGCGCGTAGAGCGCCATGTGGAAAACGCCCTGAAAATCGTTGATTACCTCTCGAAGCATCCCAAGGTGGAGGCGGTGCATCATCCGGCGCTGCCTTCCGAGCCCAGTCATGCCCTGTATAAGAAGTATTTCCCCAATGGCGGCGGCAGCATCTTTACCTTTGAGATCAAGGGAGACAGCAACACCGCCAAGAAGTTCATCGACAACTTGGCCATCTTCTCCCTGCTGGCCAATGTGGCGGATGTGAAGTCCCTGGTCATCCATCCCTACACCACGACCCACAGCCAGCTGACGGACGAGGAGCTGCTGGACCAGGGCATACGCCCCAACACGATCCGTCTCTCCATCGGCACGGAGAACGTGAAGGATCTCATCGCCGCGCTTGACGCGGCATTCGAAGCAGTCAAATAATTCGTTGGAAACAGACGCAGAGGGATGCGAACGCGGTCGTATCCCTTTGCATTGCATCAATCTGCATCCTATCAAGAGACGAAGGCGGTGATGAAAGTGCAAAACACACCGTCTGCGCTGCGGCGCGGTTCCGCGCGCTGGCTGACAACAACAGCGCTGCTCATGGGGATGAACATCGTTCTGTCTCTGAGCATCTTCAGTATTCCTGTTCCGGGCGGCCATCTGTACTTCTGCGACGCTGTGATCGATACAGCTGCCATTTTATTGGATCCCCTTGCGGCGTTTGTGGTAGGCGGCGTTGGTTCTTTTCTGGGCGATTTTTTCTTTTATCCTGCCCCGATGTTTGTGTCCCTGGTGACGCATGGGCTGCAGGCCATCGTCGTTTCTGTAATCTCACACAGCCGTTTGAGCAAAAAGCCTGTGCTGTCATCAATCATCGCGGTCACCGC
Source organism: Clostridia bacterium (assembly GCA_017476605.1). GTDB lineage: Bacteria > Bacillota > Clostridia > Christensenellales > Aristaeellaceae > Ventricola. The sequence goes on along the minus strand of JAFUZM010000156.1, from coordinate 4,644 downwards.
GGGGGCGGTCATCATGGTAATCGGGTACACACTGGGCAGAGCGTACATCTATTCAACGCCTGAGTACGCCGTTTTGAAGCTGCCTTTTGAGATTCTGCAGGCGGGCTTTGGGGCGGCGGTGTCTGTCATTCTTTTGTATCCTATGCGGCTCAGCTCCGCTTTTCGGCGGATGATACACGATCAATAAGGAGTGGAAAGCATGTCTTCATCCTTCCGTTCAAACAGGAAGGCACTGCGGATATCGTCATTGATCGTTACCCGATTGGGATCATATTCACCGAAGTGCCGGATCAGGCACCCGCCGCCACCTACGATGTACAGCTTCATCAGCTCTAGATTATACTTGTGTTCGCACAGCCGGCACATAATCCCGGCCACAAATAAACACCTCCATCTTTCCGAGAAGAGGATAGAAAAAGGGCTAACTGACTTTTACAAAATCCGTTAGCCCTCATTTTCAGAATGATGGATTTTTGTTGCCAAATTGTTACCACGCGGGACTTTGACCGCCCGGAAACCCTTATTTTACGCGGGTTTCAGGATTTCAGCCTTTACGCTCCGCAACCTCAATAGTCGCGACTCCACACCGTGGAGCTCGCTCCTTTTCGGTTGAGAATGACATCGACGAAACTCCCGCCACTGGCGGTCGTCGATGTCATTCCCACTCAATGCAATCTAACGCTTTAAGCTTAATTTTTGTTTCTTCTGTTCGTTCTCGTGATTCTGATTCTACAGATTATCTGTATTCTCCATGCTCTACAGCCTCCGTTTATCATTTTTTTATCAGCGTGATAAAGAGGCTGTTTTGCTGTGGATTGCGGGGATTATTCCCCTGGAATTATTATACTTTGTCCAAGGGAATTAATCAAGGCTTGTTAATACGAACTATCTGTCGATATTGCACCAGTTATCTCTCCGTTATCTCTCTGCCCAAAAGCCATCGATGTAACTGAAATGCTCTCAGTAGGCGATAAAGCTTGCAGAGAGCAGATGTTGAGTGTTCACATACCGAAGAACATGATATTACTGGATTTCAGTGTTTCCCTCATCATCCCAGGTGTTCGCTGGATGGGTGTTCATGGTTTCATACAAATATGGAACATAGCATAAGAACTAAGTATACAATACTTGGAATAAGAGATTGGCTTTGACTAAAGGGAAGAGCATTAGTTGCAGTTAGGATAATAAAAATAGAAAGCACTACGGCCATAACAATCCACATTCTTTTTGCAGGTCGATACCTAGCGCGAATTATGCTCATGACAACTGAAAAAACACAAAGTGGAATCCCCCAGAGAAAACTAACTAATACATGAGTAGGAGCACTAACGAAACAGCCCAAAGCAAGAAATGCTGATAAGAACACATTAACCCAAACAGCACATGTGTGCTTTCGACCCACAGCACGAACTCTTTCTCCTTTTATCATCCGCCTACATTTTTTTAAACGCTCTTGACTATCCCTATAGTTGCCCAAAGTTGAAAAGATGTCTGCCGCACCTCTAAAATCATACTTCTCCTGAAGACGAACGCCCTGTATATATGCACGATCGATTTCTAGTTGTTGCTTATAGTCCAACAACAAAATTCTGGCTTTCTCATCAAATGAAATACTTTCAAGCACGACTATTGCTTCAGCCCAATTGTAATTATTGGCGCATTTTTTAGCGTGGTTAATGGTTTCATCTAGGAGTTCATGTTTCTTCTTCGCCAAATTTTCTTTTAAAACAATTGCATCAGTAAAGTTAGGAAGCGTTTCCAATAGCTTCTCCGCTCTATTTAAATCAGGAACGATTGTTGCGCGTTCCATATCATGCTTAATCTGATCCAGTTCCCCTTGGTATGAATCCCGTAAGCGGGAACATATATAACTGTTTACCTCGGCCAAGTTGTGTTTGAGCTCTTCATCTCCCAGAATAAGCAATTGTCTGTAAAATTGGTTGTTGTCTATTGGAGACTTCAGTAGTTTTATATCCTCTATATTCTTACACTTTAAATCTGCCAGCATCATGCATACATATGCACGGGTATTTTGCGGCTCCAAAGCCTGCGCTCTTTCCGCATAAGACATGGCACCTAGCCAAAACTCAATTTCCAAACTCGCCTCGGCTTTTTCAATCAGATCATCGAAGCTGTCTTCTTCAACGTACAAAACTGGAACCCTGCTGGAACTCTTTTTGTTCGCAGAATGTGGCGCTGAACTCTGTGCTTTTTGTATAGAGGATAATTGTTGCATTGCTCCGCCAGGCTCAGAGTTTCGCTTCTCCATTTTAAATCCACTCATTTTTACGTGTCTCCATGTTGTCCGCACTCAATTAAAGCCCATTCCCAATAGCTGCGGCCATGATGATGGAGTAGAGGGCAGAAATAACCAAGCCTATAGTTCCGGTAATTTTCCCAGCTTTAATAAATCCGGTAAATCGTGAATTATGTTCCTCTTCTCTTTTTGCAAGTCGGATAGCAACAAAACCAAGTATCATACATGGAATCGAAGTGATGAATGGATAAAACCAAAGCGACACGGAGCAGATGCCAAGTACCATGGAAGTGATTGCACCTTTTGGGCCCTGCCGACTGACCCATGTTCCATTTGCTCCATACTCCGAATTTTGAGGGCTTGGGTATTCATCTCTTCTGCCATAATCTGGATATAAGTCCTTTGGATCCATTTCATTTTCTCCTTTCGAACAAAAGCAATCCTCATTCTACTTGTGAGAATAGTCAACACTTAAAGGAACGGTAGTGGTAGGGTAAAAGGGTAATAAGTCAGTTTAATAATGGCTACAACCCTAACCCCCAACGAGTTAGGGTTGTAGCGTTATTCCAACTTTAAGTTTGATCATATGTCCAGATTGTCCTGGTCGCATTGGATGGAAATGCAATTTATTGATCACAACTCTTCAGTTTGGAATTCAAGCATCAACGATAGGTTGACACGCCTGCAACAATAAGAATGACATAGAGCACGATTCCCACGATAAGCCCGGCCCAAGCGCTCTTAATGCATTTTGAGCCCAACTCAGGATCAGTGCGCTTTTTAATGCCGCCGAAAATCCATCCGAAAAGGGGAACAAAGAAACTCAAAACTGCCATTTTGATTCCTCCGTATTTAAATTTATTCAGGGCGATCTCCATCCTATCGCCAAGAATCCATATTAATCGGGTTTGCCTCCCTCGAAGTGCTAGTATTCAATCAGATGATCTTATTTCTCTTCAGCTTCACTGCACTTCGTTTGAAGGAAACAATGGAGCTTTTACAAGCTCGAACGCATTTGTGGCAGAATAAATGCCATAATATCTCTCATGGAAAAATGCTGAGAGAGTGCAATGACAGTTAGTACTGTTACAATTACGCCCATACTGATACCAAGTATTGATAAAATCTTTCCAGCTCTTGCCGGCCCCAAAAGAGTTCCGGTGAATTTGGCATAATTGTTTGCCTTGTGCAAACCAATGAGACCAAATACCACACCTAAAACACACGTGATTGGTATACATCCTAGTCCAATTGCTAGGATGCCCCAGGTAAGAATTGGCCTTGACGTACCCAGCGGACCAATATAATCTTCCTCTTTTTTTATTTTTACCACGATGGATCTGCCGCAGTTTGGGCAATGGTCGCTGTCACCTGATAATTCATTTCTACAATATGGGCATTTCATTGACATTCCCTCTCAATCGTATGAATGAAGTTCGTTACTGTCGTGTCATACTCGTCTGTATTTGTCAATCTTACTCTGGAATGACGACCATGTTTGAACCAATGGATTGACTTTAGCTCGGATGGGCACCAATCAAACAACTCTTGTGCCTTTTCAGGAGTGGAAAAAATATCCTCCCGGCTATGGAGCATTAACAAAGGACGGTGCATAGCTTTTATGTCGCGTTTTGGTCCATCCGTTACGGCCGAGCTTCCACAGAACATCCGGATCCAGACAATAAGTCCCTGCAATGCGGGAAAGGTTGGTTTATGACTATCAATCATATGGTTTTTTGTCGTATCATAGAAGCATTGGAACATTCCTTCCGCTACCATACCCGTGATCCAATTAGGTGTACTTGGTTGAACGCAGGTTCGCAGTGCTGTGCAGCATCCAATGCAAATCCCATGCAACATCACAGTGCTATTGTGAAGTTCTCCGTGTAACAATTCCGCCCAGCAAAGAACGTCTCTCCATTCGCGAAAACCCAGACAGTTTAGCCATCCTTCTGAATGTCCGGTGCCGCGGGTGTCCACCAGCAACACATTAACCTTTGCTTCCTTATACGGCTCAGCAAAAAAAGCGGAATAGATGCAGCATTCAGTGCGTCCAGGCAGTACAATCACAGCGCTTTCGCCGCCAAAGTCATAGTACTCACCGCTTAGTTTTAATTTACCGGAAGTAACTGTAACGTCCTGGCGATGCTCGGAATTATTGTTGCGCCATTGAAGTGCTTTCTCCCACATGGCCATATATTCTTTCTCCTTGGGAAAACACGGAAAGCGTTCTCCGATTTTCGTTGGTGACCTTAGTAGGAGTTTGTAAAAAATAACAAAAGAGACAAGAATTAATGGAAACGCAAACAGTGTAGCAAACCCCACGATAACCCATCCCCAAAGACTCATTGTCACTTTCGCTCCTATCGATTAAAGTAAAAACTCAT
>JAFUZM010000155.1 GCA_017476605.1 Clostridia bacterium | reverse complement strand
GAGGACTACCGTCAGTGGGGCACACTCAAAACCTATGAAGAACAATTGCAGGGCGCCCATTTTGCCAGATGCAATGTGAGTTACCTGGTCAATCTCAAATATGTTCAGGGAATCAGCGGAGATACGGTGCTGGCGGCAGGCCATTCGCTGCCCATCAGCAAAGCAAAACGCAGAGATTTTCTCACCGCACTGGCCAAGTATAAAGGGGAAAGCCGATGAACTACGCTCCTGAATGGTACCGCATTGCCCGCAGCGCCATCATGCTTTTCCACGCCGTATTGGGCCTTATGGTGTTTTCCTATCCCCTCAGGCAGAGACGCCATTTCGGATTTCGATTAATCCTTGGAACGCTGGCAGGCATGTTCATTATCTTCCTGATGCGTCATGTCTATATTCCCGGTTCCACTGTCCCGGCCATGCTGAGTCACGCGCTGGTTTCACTGACCGTCTATCTTCTGCTGATTGCCATCATCTGGCTGTGCTACGACGAAAGCATCTGGACCGCGCTGTTTGTTGCTGCATCCGGGTACATCGCCCAGGATATTGGTGGCAGCGTAAAAACACTGTTCCGCCAGATGGAATGGATGAATCTTCTAAGCCAGGATATCATCGGCATACTTGCTGTTGATTGTCTTTGCTTTGGTCTGGTTTACCTGAGCCTTTTTCTGATTCTTCGCCCTTTTGTAAAGAATCGGGACAATAACTTTAACAACAAAACAAAAGCCATTTTCTCCGTTATCGTATTGCTGCTCTGTATTTCCATGGCCCGTCTCACTCAGGATAACCCCGTGCGAAACCAGCAGGCAATCATAGCAGAGGCTCTTTTACAGTGCATTATTGATGCCTTGATGATTGCCCTCCAGTTCGGTGTTATGGAGCGGGCACAGCTCAATGCCAATGTGGAAATCATGCGAGAACTTGTGCATCAGCAGCGGGTTCAGTATGAAGCCAGCAAGGAAAGTGCCCAGATCATCAACGAAAAGTATCACGACTTGAAAAACCTGCTGCGGTCATTCCGTGGCGTCGTTCCCCAGGAGCAGCTGGACAGGCTCAAGCAATCCATTGCAGCTTATGAACGTCCTGCCAACTCCGGCAATGAGGTGCTTGACGTACTGCTGGCAGAGAAAATCGGCATCTGCCAGCAGCGAAACATCGTGCTCACCTGCTCACTCGGCAAAACCGATTTTTCCTTTGTCGAGGAGCTGGATCTCTATTCCCTTTTTCAAAACGCCCTCAGCAATGCCATCAACGCTGTATCTGCCCTTCCTGAAAGCGTGGAGCGGTTTATCACGCTTTCCGCGTTTCGCGACGGAAACATGCTCACGATTCACATGGAAAATCCCTGTCAACCTGGCATTCAGTTTGTGGAGGGACTTCCCCAGACGCAAAATGACCCTGACTGGCATGGCTTTGGCATGAGGAGCATGGTTCACATTGCCGAAAAATACAGCGGCACTCTGACGACCGAGCAACAGGGAAATCTGTTCTTCCTGGACATTCTGCTTCTGGCTCCCTGATCTTTGATTTTTCTTTCCCGACATAGTCCCGCGCCATGGCGCGGGATTTTTGTTTTTTTAATGCGCATGAACCCATCCGGCATAGCGCACTGAAGCGCTGGAGATATCCACACAGTTTGCATGGTCAAATCGTACTTTTTCCTGATTACGATGTAAAATTACCCGATTACGCGGTTGCTGTTGATGAGAAAACTCAGTTGGATTATCCTTGCATCAACAATAACGCCTGCACAAAAGCAGAGCATCAAAGGAGGATTTCCAAATGAAAAAGTTTCTTACCCTGCTGGCTGCAATGATCATGGTTCTTTCCATCGTAAGCATTGCCTCTGCCGAACCCCTCAAGAGCACCTACAACCTGAGCGAAGTGAGCTTCATTGACGCTGTTGGCTGGTACTGGACCCGCGACATCAACCTGATGCTGCGCGACGACAGCAACTACGAGCTGTACTATCGTGAGTATGCATTCGGCACCACCGACCCGGGCCTCAAAGCCAACAAGCTGATCGTGTACTCCGGCACCTATTCCATCGAAGACTCTGCCGACGATGAGGCCTGCCATTTCGACATCACCATTGACACCATGGATGGCATCTACTTCGAGCAGCACGGCAAGGGCTTCGGACGGAACGTTCTGGCCTATGCCATGGTTCTCGATACCTTCAACTGGACCGACGAAATGACTGACATCGCCTTCCCGGATGGTTCTGATGATGGCGCTGCTGATTTCATCGCCAATCATGACATCGCCGGCACCGTGTTCACCGTCGAAGACCTCCGCGAAGATCTCGATGACGTGACCCTGGAGAACAAGATCGTCGCCTGCTCCAAGGTTGAGGAATCCATCGAAGTATTCAACATCACCGAATAATCACAAAAGGCCGCCGTGCGAAAGTGCGGCGGCCATTTCTTCATTTGGAATACAGAGGTTCTGGCTTCACCACCTCTGTGCTCCGGTTTGCATGCGTACTGAAGGGAGATAAAAATGAGCAAGAATAAAAATGGCAAGCCCAAAGGCAAACTGGTCTGGAAAATACTCTGTGGTGTATGTGCAT
>JAFUZM010000154.1 GCA_017476605.1 Clostridia bacterium | reverse complement strand
GTGGAAAATGGCCGCTCCATGTTGTAGTAGGTGAGACAGGGAAGCGTGATATTGACAACAAGCTGCGTGACTCCGTGAACGGTCTCGTCGGTAAAATAGCGAAGACGCCGGCAGAGAATTCCGACGGAGGCAACAAGAAACAGCGTAATGACTTGAAAGGTAATATTCATTCAGAGGCACCTCAGGGATGATCATGCAGCGGACGGATGAGGATAAAGGGGGTCAGCTCATCCCCCTGACCGGAGGGATTGTCAGCCATGGCATCCTGAATCTGGCTGTCCGTGAGCGGGAAATTCGTTCCCTTACCCAGCTGATTCTGGTCAAAGTCATTGGCATCCATGACAACGGTGGGAACACCGGTGGCCTTCTCGATTTCATCGCAGTTTTCTACGGGGTGGTCCGGATTGATAACGCCCAGGCTGTGATAGATTTCAAAGGAAGAATCCGGATAGAATCCGTCGATGCCGGCAACCCCATGTCCGCAGATTTTGTAAAACAGACCGTGAACCCCAAAGGGACGGGTCACGGCAGAGACAACGGCAGCAAACAGGACGCGGGGGAGACCGCAGATTTCGATGACCAGCTGCATTTTATAGGGCTGGTGCATGCCGATTCCGGTGGAATTGTGACCGGCAAAGGGTGCCAGGCGCTTTGCCCAGAATCCGGGATGCGTGTCCTCCATGGTTCTGACGTTATTGGTGCACATGCCCATGACCTTCGCGGTGAAAGACAGACAGTCACCGGGCTCGTAAAGAGGGAGAACATAGCGGCGAACCAGCTCGCATTTGTCCTCGCCCGGAGAAACAAAGTGTGTCTGAATGGCATATCGCTGATAGCGTGTGCCATCCTTCCCGGTCAGGATTCCACGGTCATAATAGACAATGCCATCTTTTTCACGACGTGCGCTTTCGACATTTCGAAAACCACCCATAGTACAGCCTCCTTTGCAGGTACATTAAAACCTGTTGATTTGCCAAGCTAATTTGTCAAGTACCTGCTTCCTGACAAAACCATCACGTACGCGATGGGCATCGTTCCTTGGCTTCGTTTATTTCGCGCATATTGTAGTTGATTCCCCTGTCAGTGTCAAGAAAGAATGAAGGCGGAGAGGTGAATCGACATGAGGAAAAGAAAAAGGAAACAGCCCATGGGACTGTTTCCTCTGAGGATCAGGACAATTCGCTGTAGGCAGCGTTCATCAGGCCTTTCATATAGCCGATGGCATAGGCAAAGGCAGCAAGGTCGCCGCCGGTGGCGGGATCGGTCTGGAAGATATGATCCGGATAGATCGCCTGATCATAGCCCTCCTCAACCAGAACGCGCATGATGCTCATCATGTCAAAATATCCGTCCTCGGCGAGGGTTTCGACGCAGTTGGGAATCGGTGCGCTGACGTTCCGGAAGTGGACGGTCAGGACGCGCTTTGCACGTACAAATTCACGAAGATCTGCAAGCAGGTTTCCGAATTTCTCACCGCCCTCAAGCCAGCATCCGCAGCAGAACTTGATGCCCAGAATTCCGGGCTCAACGGCATCCGCCATGGAAATGGCCTTGCGATAGCAGTCGCTGTTGTAGATGAGGCTGGCACATCCCTGATACATCGGGAAAGGCGGATCACTGGGATGAAGAGAAAGACGCATTCCGACTTCCTTTGCAACGGGGAGCGCATTCTTGAGCAGATAGTCAAAGTTCTCCCAGAGCTCCTCTTCCTCGACGACCTTGTCATAGAGGGGAGGACGTGTGAGAATTTCGTTCATATCAATGGTACGGCCTTTTGCACCATGGGTAATGTCAGAAGCGAAGTATCCGGTGTGGGCGACGCGGCTGTTGCCGATGTATCCGACGGGAACACCCGCCTGTCCCAGGATGCGGTTCAGATTGTTGTATTTTTCAATCCACAGGTCGCGATCCTCAAGTCCCAGATAGATGGACCAGTGCTTGTACAGGGCATCATTGCCGGCATCATCTACGGTTAAGCCGGCCTTGCGTACCCGGTCAAGCGTACGGTTGACATCCTCATAGTTGGAGTGGTCATTATCAAACATGACAAAGCAGTGCGAAAGGTTCATCTGCCGCATGTACTGAAGATAATCATCGGTAAGGGTATGGGAACGGATTCCGAGTTGCGGTTTCATCATAGGTTTGATCTCACCTTTCAATGATCAGGAATCACCGACAAGCTGTCGGTTTTTAAAGAGGAGCAATGCCGAGCAGGCATTGCTCCTCTTTGATTGTGCTTGATTCACTCAAAAAATGTGCTTACTCTTTCCAGGCGCTTTCCGGTGTCCAGGCCTCAGCGGTGGTGGAGCAGATGCCGGTGTCGTGGACGCCAGGCTGTGCATAGCAGTAGGCACCCTGATAGCCGGTAGCAACAACCAGAGCATAGTCATGGCTGAACAGGCGAGCGGCCTTCTTAAGGAGCTCTTTCTTCTCCTCAAGGGTCTTGGCGGCGCGGGCACCGAACAGAGCTTCCTCATAGTCGGCGGGCTTGGCCATCATGACCTTGTAGTTGACACCCTCGGAGGAGTAGAGACGGATATAGTTGGCAGTGAAGTCGAGCTTGGAGGAGCCGTTGTTGACCATGACACCGAGGTCATAGTTGCCCTCTGCCTTCTGAGCATTGAAGTCAGAGTTGGTCAGGGACTTGATTTCAGCATTGATGCCAATCTCGCTCATGTAGTACTGGAGCATGACGGCGCAGGGCTCGTTGGCGGCATTCTCGCCGTTCAGAGTGATGACCGTGTCAAATCCGTTGGGATATCCGGCATCGGCAAGAAGCTTCTTGGCAAGGTCGATATCCTTTTCATACATCGGGAGTTCCTCATCATAGGCCCAGCCGCCGGGGACTGCAAAGACCGGAGTTACACCGCCGAGACCGTCATAGATGGCGTCGGACATTTCTTCCCAGTCGATGGCATGCATAACGGCAAGACGGACGTCGAGGTTGTAGAACGGGGATTCCTCAACACCGGAGCAGAACATGATGTAGGTGATGCCGGCAAGGTCAGGAGCGTCGTTGGCGACGTTCTCATACTTATCCTTGAGCTGCTGGATGGTGGCGCTGTTGGGGTTGCGCAGAACGTCCAGTTCGCCGTTCAGGAAAGCGGACATCTGAGTGGTGGAGTCGGACATGAACAGAACCTCAATGCCGTCGAGGTAGGGTTCGCCCTCACGCCAATAGTTATCGTTCTTGACAAAGGAGATGTGGCTATCGGCGACCATTTCCTTCATGACGAAAGCGCCGGTTCCGACAGGATAGATTGCGGCCCAGTCATCGCCATTGGCTTCATAGGCAGCGGGGGAATAGATGCGGACCTCACCAACGGTGTCTGCCCAGGTATTGGCCCACTCGCTGTACTTGAGAACAACGGTGTAATCGTCGGCCTTCTCAAAGCTCTCGGGATTGACCAGCTCGGACTGCTTGCCGAAGTCGATCATCTGCTGGAAGTTCCAGATGACTGCATCCGCGTTGAAGTCGGTGCCGTCGGAGAACTTGATGCCCTCATGGAGCTTCAGGGTCAGGGTCAGAGCGTCCGGATCGGTGATGAACTCATCCACGAGCCAGCCCTCGGTGTCGCCGGTCTCAGGATTGCGGCGGCCAAGGCTCTCGATGGCAGGAGCCATGTTGTAACGGTCAGACGTCGTGGTGGAATGTGCCGGGAAGAATGTGTTGAATTCAAATCCCAGAACGGTAAGAGTTCCACCTTTGGTCGGGGTGCTCTCTGCCAGGGCAGGAATGAGAGCGGCAACCATCAGGGCACAAAGAACCAGAGCAAGGATCTTTTTCATGGGTAAACCTCCTTAAAATATCACCGCAAAATTGCGGAAGTATGTGAACCCGACGTGCGGGTAACCACCAAGATCAGAAGAGATGGCAGGCAACCTGGTGACTGCCTTTGACGGTATGGAGCTGTGGGGTTTCCTGCTTGCAGCGCTCCGTGGCTTTCGGGCAGCGGTTGTGGAAAGGACAGCCGCTGGGGCGCTTCAGAATGCTGGGAACCTCGCCCTGAATCGGGACGGCCTCGCGCTTTGCCTCAACCTCGGGGTCTGCGACCGGGATGGCGGAGAGCAGCGCCTGCGTATAGGGATGGAGCGGGTTTTCATAAAGATCATCACAGGTGGCGATCTCCATGACGCGGCCCAGATACATGACGAGAATGCGGTCACTGATGTGCTTGACCACCGCCAGGTCGTGGGCGATGAAGATGTAGCTGATGCCCATTTCGGCCTGAATCTTCTCAAGCAGGTTGATGATCTGTGCCTGAATGGAAACATCCAGCGCGGAGATCGGCTCATCGCAGATGATGAGGTCCGGATTGGAGGAAAGAGCACGGGCGATGCCGATTCTCTGGCGCTGACCGCCGGAGAATTCATGGGCAACGCGGTCCTTCATGGCCGGATCCATGCCGACCTTGCGGAACAGCTCATCGACCTTCTCTGTATATTCGGCGTGCCCGGAAACCAGCTTGTGGATGAGGAGACTCTCACCGACGATGGATTCGGCACTCTGACGCGGGTCAAGAGAGGAAAACGGATCCTGGAAGATCATGGAAATCTTCGGCCGGACGGGCTTCAGTTCGCTGTCCTTGAGGTGGGCAATGTCACGTCCGCCGAAAATGATTTCACCCTCATCCGGCTCATACATGCGCATGATGCAGCGGGCCAGGGTGGTTTTGCCGCAGCCGGACTCACCGACAACACCCAGGGTTTCGCCCTGACGAAGATCAAAGGCGATGTCCTCAATGGCCTTCACCTCACCGACCTTCTTCTTAAGCAGGCCTTTAAAGACGGGGAAGTATTTGCGGATGTTACTGACCTTGAGGCAGTATTCCTCATGCTGCTTGCGGTCCGGGGACTCACCATAGTTCTTATGGAGCAGTTCCTCTGCCTTCTCATCCAGCTGCTTTTGTGTCAGGATGCAGCTGGACCAGTGGTTTTCACCCACCGGCTTCAGGCTGTAGTCCTTATTGTCCTTGCAGGCGTCACAGCGGTATTCGCAGCGGGCATAGAAGGGACAGTAATCGGGGCGCTGCGAGGGAACCGGCGGAAGGCCGTCTATGGGGATCAGGATGCGGTCCTTGGGGTCATCCAGACGGGGAATGGCCCTCAGAAGCGCACGGGTATAGGGATGCTTGGTGTTATGGAAGATCTGCATGCAGTCCGAGGTTTCCATCACATGGCCGCCGTACATGACATAGATGCGTTCGGCGTACCGGGCAACAAGGCCCAGGTTGTGCGTGACCATGATGACTGCGGTATTGGTGGCCTTGGCGATGTCCCGGATCATCTCAAGCAGCTGTGCCTGTGTCGTGACATCCAGGGCGGTGGTGGCTTCATCCGCAATGAGAATATCCGGGTCAGGTGCCATGGCCATGGCGATCATGATGCGCTGACGCATACCGCCGGAGAACTGCTGCGGATAATAGTCATATCGGGTTTCAGCATCCGGAATATTGACCATCTTCATCGCCTTGATGGTCAGGGCCTTTGCTTCCTCAGGGGAGACATTCTTGTGGAGAAGGATGTTTTCCTGAATCTGGTAGCCAACGGTCAGAACCGGATTGAGGCTGGTCATGGGCTCCTGGAAGATCATGGAGATGCGGCCACCACGAATCTGGCGCATTTCCTCACTGTCGCTGTCGTAGGAGAGGAGATTGTCCTTGACACCCTCGAGATAGACCTCGCCGCCGGCAACACGTCCAGGACTGGCGATCAGCTGGAGGCTTGAGAGCATGGTGACGGATTTGCCGGAGCCGCTCTCGCCGACGATGCCGACGATTTCGCCGCGGTCCACATGCATGCTTACGCCTTCAATGGCATTGAATTCCTTGCGGTCGGAGCGGAACGTGGTCACCAGATTTTTGATTTCCAGTAAATGAGTATTTGCCATCGTTTGTCGCCTCCTTACAGCTCACCGCGAAGCCGCGGATCCAGGGCATCACGGACGCCATCACCCAGGGAGTTGAGGCAGATAACCAGAAGGGCAATGCAGAATCCGGGGGCCAGAGAATAGACAGGATTGGTCAGAAGATAGGTGCGTCCGCCGGCAACGAGTGTTCCCCAGGAAGCAGTGGGCAGGGAGATACCAAGACCGAGGAAGCTGAGGCCCGCTTCGGAAAGGATGGTTCCGCCGATCTGCTGGGTCATGGTGACGATGATGGGGGAAATGCTGTTGGGCAGGATGTGACGGAGCATGAGGCGCGCATTGCTGTTGCCCTGCAGGCGGCCGGCCATGATATAGTCACGTTCCTTGATGGACATGACCTGAGAGCGCATCATGCGGATGTAAACGGTCATGTTGGAAATGCCGAGGATGATCGCCATGTTGCCGATGCCGCCGCCAAAGACGGCGCATAGTGCAATGGCGAGAACGACCTGCGGGATGACACGTATGGCTTCTGCAATTCGGCTGATGACGTCATCGACAAAGCCACCGAAAAAGCCGGCGACCATGCCGAGAGTCGTGCCGATGATGCAGGCGATAAAGACGGCGAGAACGCCGACGATGAGAGAGACGCGGCTGCCGATGATGATTCGGCTGAGAACGTCACGGCCGAATTCATCCGTACCGAGAAGATGGGTGGCCGAGGGACCCTGGTTGCGGTCCTTTACGACGGGCTTGTTGGGGTCAAAGGGCATGATCTGATTGGCGAAAATCGCCATCAGGATGAAGATGATTACGATGATGGCAGAAACCAGAACGATCTTCCGGGAGAAGAGCGCCCGAATGAACTGCTGCCGCTTTTTTGCCTTACTGGCTTTAATCGCACGGGCGGTGTCCGTGGCTGCATTTGCCTGACTCATGGATGCTCCTTTCCTTATGCGACCTTGATCCTGGGATCAACGTAGACATAAACGATATCGGTGATCAGATTGACGATCGAGGAGAAGACGGCGATCAGGAGCACGCAGCCCTGAATGAGGGGAATATCCACGCTGGTAATGGCATTGACCAGCAGGGAGCCCATGCCGGGGATGACAAAGACATTCTCGACGAAAACGGAGCCGCCGATGAGGCCGCCAAGGCGAAGACCCATCAGGGTGATGACGGGGAGCAGCGCGTTCTTGAGCGCATGGACATAAATGACCTTCTTGCTCTTAAGACCCTTGGACCTGGCCGTACGAATGTAATCCTGCCGGATGACCTCAAGCATGGAGGAGCGGGTCTGACGCGTAATGCTCGCAATGCCGCCGATGGCCAGACAGAGAAGCGGCATGATGGTCTGACGGATGCTGAGAAGGAAATCCTGATGCGGCCAGACAAATCCGCTGGAGGGAAGCCATCCGAGCTTCATGGCAAAGACGTAAAGGAACAGAATGCCCAGCCAGAACTGTGGGAGACAACAGCATATGTTTGCCGTCAGTGTCACCGCCGTATCGGCAGCCGTTCCCCGGCGAACCGCGCTGATGATGCCAAAGAGAATGCCCAGCGGGACGCTGATGCAGAAGGCGAGAAGCGAGAAATAAATCGTGACCGGAATCCGCTCACCGATGATGTCCACGACCTTGCGGTGATAGGACTGGGAGGTTCCGAGATTTCCGGTAAAGGCGCCCTTGAGCCAGAGGAAGTACCGGATCAGAACCGGCTTGTCCATGTTGAGCTCGTGGTAGAGACGATCATACGTTTCCCCTGAGATTTCGCCACCAGTCATGGCGGCAATGGGATCTCCCGGAAGAAAGTCGACCAGCATGTAAGTCAGAAACGACACGATCAGAAGGACCAAAAGTGTCTGGCCCAATCGCTGCAAGATATATCTTGCCATCTGGATGCCTCCTTTTTACTATATGATGTGGTTGATCAACATCGTTAACCATACGATATCATCTCAAATTGCCCTAAGTCAACGAATCTCAGCAGCCTTTTTGATAATTTTCAATAAAAATCGAAACTATTTTTTGGAATTGTTTCAAACTTTGAAAAACATGTTTCATTTGTTTCAAAATTTGTTTCAAAGTAAAACAGATTGTATTGAAATCTATGATTCACATCTGATACAATGGTGAAAACGAACGACAACATACTTAAAAAACGAAAGCGGGTGAGCACATGAAATCCATGCTTGTGGCGGTTCAGAGCGTGATGGAGCAGCAGATGGCGGAAACCGTCATTGCGGAAAGCGGCTTTGCAGCCGATGTCCTGCTTCTCGAACCTCAGACGGCCGTTTCCGAAATCCGAAAATACTTTGGCGGCAGTACCGGTGTGGTGATCACCTATGGTCAGCTGGCAGACAGCTGCATGAATGCGGGCATTGAACCGCTGGTCAATGTTTCATTCCGCGGCCAGGATATGGCCAACCTGATGGCAGAGGTCATAAGGCGAATCGGGGAATTCCAGGGCGGCATTGCTCTGATTGGAACGACACGTCTTTTTCGCGAGCTGGTGCCTCTTAGCGGTCTGCTTACGGTTCCGGTCTTTCGCTATGTGGTCACGACGCCCCAGGAACGCCGACAGGCTGTGCAAAGCGCACTCACGGAAAAGGTCAGTGTGGTCGTGGGAGATGCAAGAATCTGTCAGGCAGCGGATGAACTGGGCCTTCCCAGCATCTGTCTCACCCTCAGTCGGGACAGCTTCCTTTCGGCACTTCAGATGGCGAGCCAGATCACGGAAACCTGGCTGCAGGCACAGCGAAACTCTCAGGAGATGAACATGCTGCTGCAGCATACCGCAGATGCCATCATCCGACTCAACAACGAGGGAACGATTCTCTATGCCAATCCCCGGGCAGAGCAGGCGATTGCGGCGGAGGAGAGCCTCTATGGGTGCAAGCTTGTGGAGGTGAGCAGCCTGGTCAACGCCTCAGCGCTCATCCGTGCCCTTGAGGTACGGCGGCCGGAATACGTGACGGTACTGCAGTTTGGCAATGCTTCCTACGTGGCGACCATTTCCGCCATCTCCTTTGAAGGGAAGCCGGATGGCTTCATCCTGTCCATGCAGGAATTTGCGGACATTGAGGATATGGATGAGCGCATCTGTCAGGAGAGAAGCCGTCGGGGCTTCATTGCCAGCAACACCTTTGATACATTTCCCAATCGTTCACCCAAGATGCGTGCACTTCTTGAGGATGCAGAAACCTATGCCCAATATGATGTTCCGCTTCTTCTGACCGGTGAACCTCGACTTCCCAAAACCCGGCTTGCCGAGTGCATTCACAATGCAAGCCTGCGCAGGAACAATTCCTTTGTCCATGTTGATCTCAGCACGATCTCACCGGAGCGGCAGTATGAGGTTCTGTTCGGTCGTGCCCGGGGCATGGATACCGGCCTTGTCTCCATGGCCAACCGGGGAACCCTGTTCCTGCTGGATGTCCACATGCTTGCCAAGGACTGTCAGGGACAGCTGCTCAGCATCCTGCGCAACGGACACTTCCAGAGACGGGATTCCGCAGAACCGGTCCCCGTCGATGTCCGGCTCATCTGCTCCACCTTCTATGACCTGATGGATCTGGTCAGGGAGGACCAGTTCATGTGGCAGCTGGCCAGTACCCTCCTGGGGCTTGCTCTTCCGCTTCCGCCCATTCGGGAAATCCCGGAGGATATTCCGGCCTTCCTCTCCGACTACATGAAGCTGGCGTCAAAGAAGTTCAAAAAGAACGTGCGCTTTACGGATGAGGCCATGGAGCACCTTTGCCGCTATCCCTGGCCTGCGAACCTGCGGGATATTGAGTACTTCTCCATGAAGGCGATCATGCTGGCACCGGAGCCGGAAATTGGACTCGATTTTGTGCGTGAAAAGCTGCTGCCCGACCTTGAGGAAGGAGAACAGGTGCAGCAGGTTCACATTGTGGCAAATCAGGAGGAATTGGCCATTCGCCGCGTACTGCGTGAGATCGGAAACAACCGAAACCTGGCGGCAGAGCAGCTTGGCATTTCCCGGGCAACCTTGTGGCGGAAGATGAACAAGTACAACATTCAATAAAAGGCCATCCGGCTTCCCTTTGGCATTTTCCAAAGGGAAGCCGGATGGTCTTTACTGGTCAGAATGTGATTTTCTATACTGTCTCGGATCGGAATACATAGTCCCGGCTGTTCAGCGAGAAAATGTCATTTAGCAGAGCGTACTGATTCCGCCATAAGGGGAGATCCAGGTGAAGGTGCCCGAACAGATGGAGCGGAAACCCGGTGAGTTCATCTATGTACTGGAGATACTGGCAAATGGGCTGATCCTCGGGAAAGATGGAGTCAAGATATCCGCGCATTTTGAGAAACTCAAGCGTATCATATGGCGCTGTATGGCTGATGATGGCGTCAATGTCATGACCCACGGCTTCAAGGTTTTTGAGGCCCTCCTGGTATTCCTTCTGAGAGGGCAGCTCCTCGGGCCACCAGTTTACCCCGGGTGATCTCATGGCCCGGTCAGGACTATGTGCACCGCCCATGGTGAAGATGCGGATATTCTCGATGGTATACACCTGTCCCCGCATGAGATGAATCAGGTTTGGAAGAATACGGTGGATCCGTCCTCCGCACCAGGATTCCTCCGGGAAAGACCCGATAAGGGGAAAGACCTCATGATTGCCATCTATGAAGGCAATGGTGTATTGACGTGATGCAAAGAACCCGAGATGCTCGGACAGGGAAGGCCGATCCAAAAGATAGCCAAAGTCCCCGGCTACGATAATGAGGTCCTCCGGTGTGAGAAGCCGCGAGATGGGGGAGCGGTCCTCTAAACGTCTGAGATCGCCATGGGTATCGCCTGTAACGTAAATCATGGGCGTTACTTCCTTAATCTCAATGATAAACCAGCCAAAACAGAAAGCCCTGCGGCTTTTTCTCAATGACGGTTAAGTATTTCTGTTTATCGAATCAATGGATATTAAGAGGTGAAACGTCGATAATATTGGACTTCATGAGGTGCGCCATTATGCTCATCACATTAATTCCTGAATGCTCTGATAACGAGTGTATCAATTTTATTTTGCCATAAGAGGCTTTGCTTTGCTTTGCTTTGCCTTGCATTATATCTCATCTTAAAACTGAAGCACATACTTTGATTCAATATAGAATGAATGGTTTTTTATTTCAAGCTCAACCCATTTACCTTTACAACTTACGGCATTTACAATGGACTTTGCGGGAATGTGGGCACATTCTTTAGTGGCCCAGGGCGATTGAAATATTGGAACGGGCGTTTCATCTGGCGATGCGATGATCACATAGCCCGGTTTAAACCTATTCTTAGTGCGCCGCCTTAAAGATGTCATCCACGAGAGGAGCTTACTTACCAGATGAATTGGTGCACTTAGCCCGGCAAGAGTAATAATACTGATAAGATTGAGAAAATTTCTATTAGAAGATCGAATGAAGCAGAGAATGGTTGCTATAATACCCAAAAGTGGAAGGACAATGATAAATCCCAATTTTACGGTGAATAGATTAATACCATTTAGGATTCCGAGAACAGAATATGGCAGAAGAGTAATTCCTATTTGTGAACAGGAACATAATATTATGTCGAGGTTGTTTGGTTTTATGAGATCTTTTGTGAGAAAGTATCCAATTATAGCGAATGTTACTATAATCATGAATGGACTATAAAGAAACAGGTGAGATATAAGATACAAGTCAATATAGAAACGGATGTTAAGATGGATTAAAACATAGAATGCAAGAGCGGTGATGATGACAGGATAATTATTTCTTTCGCGCTTAAACATATTTTTCTTCCTCAGTTCTTATTGAATGACTCAGGAATACATTCCACGCTCCCTGGGACATGATGACCTGGAGGGCTCGGAGACGTTATTGAGTTGCTGGAACTTTGGGTACCGCATAGATCTAAATGCTGACGCAAGTTCGATTCAAAGAGCTTTGTTTCATAGATGGAGGACATATATTGCTGAGAAAGTGTATCAGCCAAACAATTGTTCCCCGGTTATTATGTTTTGAAATACAGAGTTATATTTTCCTCGTGAAATGCCATTGGCTGAGATAAGTGTCATATGTATTGCCTTCTTAGGATGTGTTTCTTTCTGAAATGTACTCAGCCTGTTCAAAAGCTTATTATACTCAGTTTTATCTATTTCAAAGGCGTCATCGGTGTATTTCATTTCGCATAGGTTTATGACTCCATCTTTACGATCAATTAAGAGGTCAATCTGTGCTCCTGAATCAGAGAGTTCACTTCTCCAGGTAAATTCCATTGTTTCTACACCGGAAATTCCAAGTGCTGTTTTGATCTCAGAGATATGGTTTATACAACAGATTTCAAAAGCGTTTCCTCTCCAGGCATTATAGGAAGGAGAGTGTATGTAGTCCATCCATGAATTTCTTTTATGAGAATCCAGAAATTTCAGTGCGAACAATACGAACGGATCAACAAGTTGGAAATACGCCTCATTAGATGGCTTGGTATAATTCGTATATTTCCGGATAAAACCGCATTGCTCCAATTCCTGCAGATTCTCAGTGAGAACAGAACCGCCGCCGATTGCTTTGATTTCAGATAATTGCTTTCTTGTCTTACCACTTTTTGATTCTGCAAGAGCGGTTAGAATCGCCATATGCTTTTCCGGCTTTTTGAACAGGGAATGAAACAACTCAGTATATTCGTCTTTCAGATCACCGTACGGTTTGAACAGAAGTTCATCTACATTTTGTGCCAGAGAGAGGCGTGAATTCATTAAATTCAGATAATAAGGAATACCTCCGAAAATCATATAGCATTCGATCAGCTGATCTTTTGTCATAACGATATCATTATTTTGAAGAAGCTCTTCACATCCCTTTAGTGAAAATGGGAGAAGTTGGATTCGCCTTGTAACACGGTTATGAAAGCCCTTCCGTTCTTTCAACATATGATTAATAATCCATGCTGTGGATGATCCGCAGACAATTAGTAAAAGATCTTCCTGTGAAGAAGCCCAGCTGTTCCAGAAATACTCAAGGGCAATCTTAAAATCTGATCTGACTGTATCCATCCATGGAAGTTCATCTAAAAAGATGACTCGCTTGTTGCTAATTGGTTCGCGATAAATATTTTCTTTTTCAAGAAGCGTTCGCAGGCGCATAAAAGCATCAAACCAGTCCTTTGGAGCTTCTTTTTCAGGACATCCGTATATTTGTAAACTGGTATGGAAGGCCTTTAGCTGTCCTTTCATCTTCCCATCAGAGAGTCCGGTGGCATAAAAAGAAAACTGTCCACTAAAGTATTCTTTGATAAGAAATGTTTTGCCTACACGTCGTCTCCCATAAACGACGACGAACTCAGGTCGCTTCGAGGTAAGACAATTTGAAAGAATCTCTTTTTCACGGTTTCTACCTACAATTTTCATGATGACTCCTCATTATAAATCGCCATATCATTGCTGAAAAACCAGAATTTGGCGAAATATAAACAATTTACATATCGAATTCCGCCAAACGTGTGAAGAATAGCATAAGTACAACAGCGTTGTCAAGTTTTTTGCTGACGGGCGATACTTCTTTTCGGTTGTTCATTTCATTGCAGGATCAATTGATGTAAAGGATAGATGAAGGAGCATCCCGGAAAGGAAATAGAAGCATTCCTGAACCGAGTCGGGTTTGGAGTTGAGTACATCCCCAAATTCAGCGAAAACGAAGGAACAGATCCTCAGGGATTGAGCACCAAAGCGTCTTCTATCTCTTATTCTTGGTGGCGTTCACTCAAAGACTAAGAGTCTTGCCCAATCATTTAGGGTATAATGAACATTATGGGTGTTTCTTTTATTTGCTTATCTTCCAACTGTAGCCAGCCTCGATCATCTGTTCTTGAGTATAAAACATGGGTGACGGATAGCGATGATATGTGTGGACGTGATTTGATAATGATGTGAGATCCAGATAGTAGTTCTGCCCCTGAATTCGGATCATATTCCACGCATGCTCATCACTGGTGTTGCCGTATTTTCCACTGATGACGACAGACGGAAGATTACAGGAAAGACATAGATAATGGAAGTACAGGGATACTCCTTCACATACACCGGTATTGTGAAGAAGCGGCCCCAAAAGAGAATGATCATAGGTGTAATTATTCGTAAACCGATATGAGAATGGTGTTGCAATCGTATCTGCGATTTTCCGGTATTTTCGGTCCTCGTCCCATTTTTCCGAAATGGTTTGTCTCAGCGCATCCCTCTTTTCCCGAAGAAGAGAGAGGCAGTGAAACGTTTCCGCCTCACCAATGGATGCATCCAGATGAAAGGATTTTACACGACCAAACAGATTGACGGTCCTGTATTGTTTCCACCAGTATAGCCATACAATCTCCGGGCGGTCATAGTGAGCCGCTAAGATTGCCGCTGTGCACTCATCTTTTGTGCATAACGCAGGAACAGATGCATCAACGGAGTGCCCTGGGGGAATCGTAAGAATGCGTTGATAGATCTGACGCTGAGCAACCGACAGGTGAAAATAATGATAGGTCTGATCTAACTGCATTTTGTTGCTCCTATAAAGACAATATGTCGTGAGTGGCTGGAAAACGGAAGGGAGCAGTGATGAATGACAATAGCAGGACCTGCAAAAGCTGACATCTTCTTAAAAATTTTGTGGTCGGTTTCAGAGTAAGCATTTATTCTGCATCTAGCTCATCAAACAGTTCTTTGGCAGAATTGTAGGACTTTGCTTTTACCTTCCCGGACATGATATCTCTTGCTTCCTGTATGGCAGACTCTGTTTCCCGGTTGAACCTTGGAAGACTCACATTGAAAGGAAGACCGCCAACCAGAAGTGAGGCCTCAAAAAAGATATTTACGGCTTCTGACAATGACATTCCCAAGCTGCCATATAGCGCTTCCAGATTACTTTTCTTATCGCTATTTATTGGCATATTGAAATATGTGTTCTTTACCATCGCATTGGACATAGACAGTCCCCCTTCAATGCAAAGGATAACACAATTTTGATGTTATAGCAAAATGTTTTGCTTTTTACTTTTTCCGACGAATTCTGATTAGAAGTAGTGATAGGCATTGTAAATTAGAGCGTGGCATAAAGAATCGTCCCTGAGCTGACTGGCTCAGGGACGTTTTTAAGGTTCAAAAATCAATCCGTAAACAGAGGTGTGGAATAGTACCGATCACCACTCTCCGGGAGGAGGGCAACAATGACCTTACCCTTATTCTCGGGACGGCGGGCAAGCTCAATTGCTCCGTGGAGGGCGGCTCCGGAGGAGATACCGACGGAGATGCCTTCCCGTTTAGCAAGAAGACGGGCGGCATTGAAGGCGTCCTCAGCGTCAGCCTCAAAGATTTCATCATAAATTGAGGTATTGAGTACATCCGGGACAAATCCGGCCCCGATGCCCTGAATCTTGTGGGGACCCGCCTGACCTTTTAAGAGAACGGGGGAATCCTTGGGCTCAAGGGCGACAATACGGATGTCCGGATTCTGTTCTTTCAGATACTCGGCTGTGCCGGTAATGGTACCGCCTGTTCCGACACCGGCGATAAAGATGTCAACTTTTCCATCTGTATCACGCCAGATCTCAGGACCTGTGGTGGCCTTGTGGACAGCAGGATTGGCCGGATTGACAAACTGGCCGGGAATAAAGCTTCCGGGGATGCTCTTTGCAAGTTCCTCCGCCTTGGCGATGGCGCCCTTCATTCCTTTGGGCCCTTCGGTCAGAACGATTTCAGCACCATAGGCCTTTAAAATGTTGCGGCGCTCCACGCTCATGGTTTCCGGCATGGTGAGGATGATGCGGTAGCCCTTCGCAGCGGCGATGGAGGCAAGACCAATGCCGGTATTTCCGCTGGTGGGCTCAATGATGACGGAACCGGGAGTCAGCAGTCCCTTTGCCTCGGCGTCCTCAATCATGGCCTTGGCAATCCGATCCTTCACGGAACCGGCGGGATTGAAGTATTCAAGCTTGACCAAAACGGTTGCCTCGAGGCCCAGTTCCTTTTCAATATTGGTGACCTCGACAAGGGGCGTGTTGCCAATCAGCTCCAGGGTGCTCTTAAAAATCTTTGACATGGTCATCCTTCTTTCTTATGTCGTGGATGAAATGCTGCGAAGGGAATCAGGCATTCTTGCTTTTATCAATCAGATCCTCCATGGTATGCCAGGCAAGGACCGCACATTTGACACGGGCAGGCATATGGGAGACATCAATCAGAGCACCGGCTTCCTCAAGCTCTTCAAGCTCGGCATCGGAGATTTTTCCCTTGATCATGCGCAGGAAGAGCTCGGCAAGATGCAGTGCCTCAGCCTCGGTTTTACCCAGAATGAGGTCAATCATCATGTCTGCGCTTGCCTGGGAGATGGCACAGCCATCACCGGTATAACTGGCCTCTGTGATGATGCCATCCTTCAGCTTTACGTGGAGCGTGATGTCGTCTCCACAGTTGGGATTGACACCCCTTAAATCAAAGTCCGCATCCGGAAGGTCATGCTTATGTGCGGGGCGAAGGTTATGGTCGTTGATGATTTCCCGGTAAAAGCTATTCTGCATAGCCCATCCTCCTTCTGACACTCAGGAGACTTTCCTGAAGGCGCTGAATTTCCGATTCAGTGTTGTAAAAGGCAAGGCTGACCCGGACGGTGCTCGGTGTCCTCATGTGCTGCATCAGAACCTGTGCACAATGATGGCCGGCACGGACACAGACATTATCCGCACTCAGAATTTCGGAAATGTCGTGGGGATGGACGCCATCCAGGACGAAAGAGAAGATGCCATGATGTGCATCTGCATTTCTGGCACCAAGAATATGAAGGTGAGGAACGGCATTCAGTGCATCGTAGGCAAGGCGCCCAAGCTCCTGTTCCCGCTTCTGAATATTGTCAAAGCCGAGAGCCTTATAGTACTGGATCGCGGCTTTCAGACCAACGGCATCGCCGGCGTTTACGGTACCTGCCTCAAATTTATGCGGGAGCTCAGCCCATGTGGCATTTTCCCGTGTGACGTATTCGATCATTTCGCCGCCGAACAGGAAAGGCGGCATGCTATTTAGCAGATCACGTTTTCCATAGAGAACGCCGATGCCCATGGGCCCCAGCATTTTGTGACCGGAGAAGGCAAGAAAATCGACGTCAAGGGCCTGCACGTCCACCGGTATGTGCGGGATACTCTGTGCACCGTCGCAGACGAAGATGGCTCCGACATCGTGTGCCATTTTGGCAAAGGTGCGGATGTCATTTTCTGTGCCAAGCACATTCGAAATATGTGTAATTGCAACAATTTTTGTATGGGAAGACAGGAGACTCGCAAGATTCTCACGGGACAGCTGTCCATCCTCATCACAGTCAAGCCATTTGATGACGGCGCCGCTGCGCAAGGCCAGCTGCTGCCAGGGGATCAGATTGCTGTGATGCTCCATCACGGAAATGATGATTTCATCCCCGGGCCCAAGGCGCTGGCCGTAGCTGTAGGCGATGAGATTGAGACTTTCCGTGGCGTTCCTTGTAAAGATGATCTCCTCGGAACCCGCGGCGTTGATGAACTGCCTCACCGTTTCGCGTGCGTCCTCGTATGCCTCGGTTGCCATCTGAGACAGGGCGTAAAGGCCTCGGAGGGGATTGGCATTATGTTCCCGATAGTACGTCTCAATGGCGTCAAGGACGGGAAGTGGCTTTTGCTCCGTCGCACTGCTGTCAAGGTAGGCCATCTCCGGGTAACGGGCAAGGAGAGGAAAATCTCTGCGACAGTCAAGGATGTTCACTGTGCGCTTTCCTCCTTCTCAAGGCTTTCCCGCAGCTCTTTATCCGGAATCTTGTGGATCACGGCATCCAGCTTTGCCTTTGCCATCATCTTTATGATCTGTTCCGGGTTCAATCCACGGGTTTCCATGTAATAGACGACTTGCTCATCCGGCCGCCCGATGCTGGCACCGTGATTGCCCTCAACGTCTTCCTCAGCACAGAGGATGACGGGGAGACTCAGATTCTCGACGGTTTCATCAATCAGGAGGACGTCCTCGGATTCATTTCCGACGGCACCGGCACAGCCTCTTCTGAAATCAATGGTACCACGCATCAGCTTATGGGCCGTGCCTGAAAGGGAACCGGAGGCGTAGATGGAGCTTTCGGTGGTTTTCCCGGTATGGATCGCCTCACAGTTGATGTCATAACGATCCGATTTGGCGAGGCGGTAGCCGATTTCAGCATGGAAGGTGCTCTTTGCCCCGGTAAGGTCAACGCTGCAATTGTCATAGCATGTGCCGCCCAGGATGAGCCGATACCAGTGAAAATGGGCATCCTCATTGCAGGTGACATGGAGATCAAGGAGAGCAGCGGAGCTGCTGCGGTGAACCTGACAGAGGTGCAGGACAGCACCTTTTTCAAGGATGATATCGATCTGCCGGTTTTCTGTATCCTCAAGGGAGAGAAAGTGCTCCTCTCCGGCAGTGAAGGTATAGGAAACAGGCTTGATTTCCTCCTCTACGGAGATGCGTGTGCCGCCGGCGTGCAGCCAGCTGAATGTTTCGGCCAGCGGTTTGTTTACGATCTGCTCCATTATCCGATGGCCCCTTTCATTTCGATTCGAATGAGATTGTTCATTTCAACCGCATATTCAAGCGGTAGTTCTTTCGATACGTTTTCTGCAAATCCGCTTACGATCATGGCCCTTGCATCCTCCTCGGTGAGGCCGCGGCTCATGAGATAGTAGACCGCCTCGTTTGAAATCCGCCCGATCTTTGCCTCGTGGCCGATGTCCGCCTTAGAGGTGCGGATGTCCATCGCGGGGATGGTATCCGAGCGGGAAATGTCATCCAGCATCAGGGACTGACAGGAGACCGAGGATTTGCTGTCAACAGCTTTGGGATTGACAACGACGGCGCTGCGGAACGTACTGATTCCGCCGTCCTTTGAGATGGAACGGGTGTTGACATAGCTGGTGGTTGCCGGTGCGTTGTGGACGATTTTGCAGCCGGTATCCAGGTTCTGTCCGGCACCGGCAAACGTGACACCGGTAAACTCACAGCGCGCATTGGCGCCGTTCAGAATGCTCATGGGGTAGAGGTAGGAGACATGGGAACCGAAGGAACCGGAAACCCATTCCACCTTACCGCCCTCCTCTACACGGGCTCTCTTGGTGTTCAGATTGTACATGTTCTTTGACCAGTTTTCAATGGTCGAATAACGAAGCTTTGCATTGCGTCCCACAAAGAGCTCGACGCAGCCGGCATGGAGGTTGGCCACGTTGTATTTTGGCGCGGAACATCCCTCAATAAAGTGCAGATTGGCACCCTCATCCACGATGATCAGGGTATGCTCAAACTGTCCTGCGCCTGGCGCGTTCAGCCGGAAATAGGACTGAAGCGGGATTTCAACGCTCACCCCCGGCGGAACGTAGACAAAGGAACCGCCGGACCAGACAGCACCATGAAGGGCAGCAAACTTATGATCTGTCGGAGGGACCAGATGCATGAAATGGTCCCGGATCATATCCGCATAGTCCCCGTGCAGGGCACTTTCAAGATCCGTATAGATGACGCCCTGCTCGGCAACTTCCTGCTTTACATTGTGATATACCAGCTCGGAGTCATACTGTGCACCGACACCGGCAAGGGATTCACGTTCGGATTTCGGAATGCCGAGGCGCTCAAAGGTATTCTTGATGTCCTCGGGCACCTCATCCCAGTTGGCGTGCATCCTTTCTGTATTGGGGCGAACGTAGGTGACGATATGGTCCATATCAAGGCCGTCAATAGGCGGACCCCAGATGGGCATTTCCATCCGATTGTAGATGTCAAGGGACTTGAGGCGGAACTCGAGCATCCACTCCGGATCGCCTTTCTCAGCGGAAATCTGCCGGATGATCTCAGGCGTCAGTCCGCTTCGTACCTTGTAATTGTCTTTATCCTCGTATCGAAAATCGTAAAATGCACGATTTACATCTTCGATATGTGTCTTTTCGCCGCTCATTCATTTGCCTCCGGGACAGCGTTTTCGTAATTTGCAAAGCCGTTTTCGCCAATCTCCGCCACCAGCTCGGCACCGCCGCTGTGGACAATGCGGCCGTTTACCAGAATATGGACATGATCCACATGGAGGGAGGAGAGGATGGATGCATTGTGGGTGATGATCAGGAGGGCCGCGCTCTTGTCCTTCTGGAATTCACTGACGCCCCGGGAAACGGTATGCACCGCATCCACATCAAGGCCGGAATCCGTCTCATCCAGGATTGCAAGGGAGGGCTTTAAAAGCAGCATCTGCAGAATTTCCGCCTTCTTTTTTTCGCCGCCAGAGAAGCCGACATTGAGATCGCGCTCCGCATAGCTGGCGTCCATCTGGAGGGTGTCAAGCACCTGACGAATCTGCTTGCGGAACTCCCAGGGACGGACCTTTTCGCCGGTTCTCTGCTCAATGGCCATCCGGCTGAAGTTCTCAAGGGAGATGCCCGGAACCTCAATGGGGTTCTGGAAGGAGAGAAACAGTCCGCGCTTTGCACGCTCGTTGACAGGAAGAGAAAGCAGATCCTCTCCTTCAAACTCGGCGCTGCCTTTGGTTACGGTATATCCGGGATTGCCCATAAGGACACCTGCGAGGGTGGACTTGCCAGCTCCGTTAGGGCCCATAAGGACATGGGTTTCCCCGGAGTTCAGATTCAGATTGATATCATGCAGGATTTCAGTGGTATCCACAGCAGCACTGAGGCCGCGAATGGTCAGAATGCGATTTGACATGTGTGCTCCTTCTGATGGACATCTGTCCATGTGTGATGTTGAAAATCAGGGACCATTCATCCAGAACCTGACAAAAGCTGTCAGATATTGGCCGAACGTTCCAAATGTGACTAGTATATCGGCATTTACCTACTATGTCAATATGTAAAAAGCAAATTTCACGCTTGATTTACCTATTCACCTTGCGGTATAATAGGTGAAACGCAAGCAGATACTTGGTTTACGAAGAGGACTTGATATCATATGGCGTATCTGCAAAGGAGGAAAGCAGATGGTTTCAACGCGGGGACGGTATGCGCTCCGGGTGATGATTGATCTTGCTGAGCAGGACAGCGACAGCTATATTCCTCTCAAGGATGTTGCTGAGCGGCAGGAAATCTCAAAAAAGTACCTTGAGATTATTGTACGGGATCTTGTATCCGGTGGCTTCATTACGGGTGCCAGCGGAAAAGGTGGCGGGTATAAGCTGTGCAGGAAACCGGAGGAGTACCCTGTAGGTGAGATTCTTGAGCAGATGGAGGGGAGTATTGCCCCGGTATCCTGTGTGGGAAAGAATTCGGGCGAATGCCCCCGGGCAAATTCCTGCCATACGCTTCCCATGTGGGCGGAGTTTGATCAGATGGTTCATGATTTCTTTTATCAGCGTACACTGAGAGATTTGTTACAATCCGGGAATTCTGTTCAGAAACGGGAAGATGAATCGCAAAATTTATAAAAGAGAGACAGTTTTTATGCGACTGTCTCTTTTCTTTTTTGCTGTTTTTTGCTAAAATTATGATAAAGACAATTGCACATGCATAACAGAGAGGAGAAGCGGTATGCTGATTTCAACAAAGGGGCGCTATGCAACCAGAATGCTTCTGGATATTGCCATGAATCAGGATGACGGATATGCTGCAATGAGAGAGATTGCAGAGCGTCAGCAGATTTCGAAAAAGTATCTGGAATCCCTGACCGCCTCTCTGGCGTCTGCCGGGATTCTCGGAATGCGTCGTGGAAAGACGGGTGGGTATCGTCTTTTGCGCGAGCCTTCTCAGATTACGCTCTGGGATATTCTAAGCCATACCGAAACCTCGCTTCATGCAGTTTCCTGCCTGGAAAGCCCGGTTAATGAATGTGCAAGAAAAGAATTCTGCATTACATTGCCTGCCTGGGAGGGGCTTGATCGGGTGGTTCGGGAATATCTTGAATCCATTACACTGCAGCAGCTCATTGAGCAGGCAAAGGAGCAGCCGGAGAACCAGATGGAGTTTCCGTGTGGTGGCTGAAACCGAATCCAAGGAACCGCATAATAGCAAAGCATCCGCTGATAATTCAGCGGATGCTTTGCTATTATGCGGTATGGATGAATCACGTCTTATTCTTTATCAGGTAACGGTTGAGCTCTTCAATGTACCGTTCGCCGACGCTGCTGAGAATGGAATTCTTTGCGGTGATATACCCGATCTCCATGGTGCTGTTTGGATTCTCTTCATCCTCTTCATAGGGGATGGCGATGTAATCATCTCCGTTCAGCTCCTCACAGATGATGCCGGAGCAAAGCGTATATCCGTTCAGGCCGACCATAAGGTTTAAGATGGTGGCACGGTCACAGCACTTGATGATCCTCGGATATTCATTCGTAGAAAGGATTTCCTCGGCAAGGTAGAAGTTGCTGTCCCCGCCCTGCTCAAAGGAAAGGCAGGGATAGGGCGCAAGGTCTTCAAAATGGATGGAAGAGCGCTCTGCCAGTGGATGCTTTCGCCACAGATAGACATACGCATTGCAGTCGATGAGGGGTGTGAAGGTGAGGTCATGTGAATTCAGCAGCTTGAGCAGAACGCTTCTGTTGAAATCGGACAGATAGAGGATGCCGATCTCACTGCGCCGGCTGGCGACATCCTCAATGACCTGCATGGTTCTTGTCTCACGGATTGCGAACTCGTATTCGGCAACATCATAGGCCTTGGTGAGCTCGACAAAGGCACGGACGGCAAAGGAGTAGTGCTGCGTGGATACGGCAAACGTCTGCTTGATGGAAGACGGATCACTGAAGGCATCTACCAGATTCTGATACTGGGAGACGACGGAACGGGCATAGGGGAGAAAGCGTTCACCATCATGGGTCAGGGTAATGCCCCGGCCGCCTCGATTGAACAGAAGGGTACCGAGTTCTTTTTCAAGATCCTTTATGGTTGTGGTCAGGCTGGGCTGCGAGATGAACAGCTTTTCCGCCGCCCGGTTGATGGACCCGCATTCGCTGATGGTAATGACGTCAATGAGCTGCTGTATTGTCATGAGTGTTCACTTTCAATAGGGCACAGGGAGGATTATGAGAGGGAAAGGGGCTCCGGCTCGACACGCAGGGCATCATTAAAGTAGTTGTTTGCAACCATGAATACCGCCATGGTCGTCATGACCACGATGGCTTCCTCGGAGAAGGTGCTGCGAAGACGTGCAAAAAGTTCGTCTGAGACCTGCTTGGGATCCTTTGCGATGATCCGTCCGTACTCAATCATGAGCTTCTCTTCCTCTGTAAAGTCAAAGGAATCAAAATCCGTGATGCCCATGCTCCTCAGAAGCTTTGCAAAATAGGTGGTGCAGACGATGCATTCATTTTCAATGGAGATGGCATACTCAAAGAAATTGGCCGCCCGTTCCCCAACAAGACGCTGCAGCTCCCGGTCCACGGCATAGGACTGCACCTCAAGTGCTTCGAAGGAGGGAACGTTGTGAAGGAGCGTGCGCTTTTCATTTGTGATGCGGTATCCATCCGCCAGATGCTTTTTGACCGCTTCCTTTACGGCGGGGGAGGCAGTTTCGGGATCAATCATGGAAATGCGTGCCATATGGGACCTCCTGTGTAGGTAGAGTTGAGTTTGCTGATGGACAGTTCGGTCAATCTCCTGTGCCAGATTGAATACCTGGGATGTGCGGCTTTGGCTGCGTTACAAAATGAGTGAAATCGCACAGTAGGCAAGCGAGAGGGCCATCATGAGACTGACTGGCGTGCGGTACTTGAGAAAGATGCGCTGAAGACGGACGCCGGCAAAGAGCCATACCAGGTTGCAAACCGGCCCGGTAAAAGGTAAAAAGGCGGCCATCAGGAGAAGCGAGGAAAGCTTGCGGGAATATGGCAGGACATAAGAGGAAAAGATGGTCATGCAGTAAATCATGATTTTCACATTGGTGAGCTGCACGATCAGGCCTCTTACAAAGGTTCCCTGCCCTTCTGCTGCATGTGCAGTTTCATGCCCTGCCCCAAACAGAGGAAGCAGGGTCTGAATCGCGAGATACAAGAGATAGGCGGCACCGATATAGGAAAGATAGCGTACGGCATCTCCCAGCACATTCCCAAGAAAATAGGAAAGGAATGCAGTGACAAAAGAGACGATGGCAAATCCGATAAACAATCCCCGCCACTGAATCAGAGCGGCAGATCTGCCCTTGCTCATGGCCGTGTTCAGCGAGCAGAGATTCGCCGGTCCCGGTGTAATGGAGCAGGTAAAGCAATAGATGAGAAAAGAAGGAACAAGAGACAGTGGCATATGCACCTCTATGTCGGGATGACAGATCTGGCGGTCAGATCCTTGACAACCTCACCGGCCAGAATCAGACCGGCAACGGAGGGAACAAAGGCTGTGGATCCGGGAATGTCTCTGCGGACCGTACATTTCCTCGTCCCCGGCGGGCAGATGCAGTGCTGTCGGCAGCTGATGCTGGGATCCTCCAGCGGTCTCGTCGGCGGTTCTGTTGAATAGACAACCTTAAGATGCGGGATCCCACGTTTCTTACATTCCCGGCGCATGACGCGTGCCAGCGGACAGATGGACGTTTCATAGATGTCCGCAACTCTGAATGCCGTGGGATCCAGCTTGTTTCCTGCACCCATGGCAGAGATGATGGGAACCCCGGCTGCTCTGGCTTCCTCCACCAGAGCCAGCTTTCCTGTGACCGTATCAATGGCGTCAATGACATAGTCAAAGGCAGAAAAGTCGAACTGGTCCTTTGTGTCCGGCATAAAAAACGTCTTATACGTGTTTACCTGGCAGTTGGGGTTGATTTCAAGAATGCGCTCCAGGGCACAGTCCACCTTGTACGCCCCGACCGTCTTCCGTGTGGCGTGGAGCTGCCGGTTCAGATTAGTGAGACATACCCGGTCATCATCAATGAGATCGAGGTATCCCACACCGGAGCGGACCAGTGCTTCAACGGCATATCCGCCGACACCG
Source organism: Clostridia bacterium (assembly GCA_017476605.1). Taxonomy (GTDB): domain Bacteria; phylum Bacillota; class Clostridia; order Christensenellales; family Aristaeellaceae; genus Ventricola. Next base: position 7,907 of record JAFUZM010000154.1, on the reverse strand, counting down.
CCGATTCCAAAGACAGCGACTCTGCTTTTTGCCAGTACGTCCATGGCCTCGGGCCCAAAAAGCAATTGTGTTCTAGAAAATTGATCCATTGGTTTTCGCCATTTCAGTTCAGTTTGTGCAGAGCACAGAAAAAAGGAAAACATCGGCAAAAGCCGAATGTGTGGGTATCTTACATCGAAAAGTATATTAAGTCAATAGACAAATAAGAAATTTGCCGGGTACGCTCATGCACTTGGAGGGGCAAACCGGTATTTCGCGTTTGGCTAAAAATACGATGCTCACCCCGAGACAGTTCTTGGCGTGTCCATGTTTGTTTGGTAAAATATGAAGTGATGATCGTAACGATTGCTTTGAAGAAAAGAAAATCAGTAAGGGGAATGGGATGGGAACATATCTTAATCCAGGAAAGAGTTCTTTTGAGGAAGCAGTGCACTCCTCGATCTTCGTGGATAAGACGGAGATGATTCGGTATCTGAATTCAGTCGTAAAAACCAGGCATAAATATGTCTGCGTATCACGGCCACGCAGATTTGGTAAGACCATGGCCGCGGATATGATCTGTGCATATTATGGAAGGGGAGCAGAAAGCCGTGAACTGTTTGAAAGCTTGAAATTATCCGGAACGGAACCGATTGAGACGGAATATGGAACCATCCGCTGGGACGCCTATTTGGGGAAGTTTGACGTTTTACGCATAGTGATGACAAAATTCATCAAGGAAAAGACTTCGGTCGAAAATGGTCTGATCAAGCTGCAACAGGTAGTAGTGCGGGAACTGAAGAAATCCTATCCTGAGGTTGACTTCTTCGATGAAACGGATCTTATTCAGTCGATTGATGATGTCTATTCGACCTATGACAGAAAAGTCGTCATTGTCATCGACGAATGGGATGTGGTTTTTCGAACCAGACAGAACGACATTGACGGGCAGGTACAGTTTCTGAATTTTCTGCGGGATTTACTAAAGAATCATTCTCATATCGCACTGGCGTACATGACAGGGATCCTTCCAATCAAAAAGCATGGCCAGCATTCTGCACTGAATATGTTTGATGAGTATTCCATGATACAGCCGATGCAGCTGGCACCTTATACTGGTTTTACGGAAGAAGAAGTCAGAGAGCTCTGCAGCAGATACAACATGGAATACAGCGATATCTCATCGTGGTATGATGGATATCGGATGACTGACTACATTCCCGTGGACAAACGTGCAAAGTTCCGGCTGGGGGAATACACGGATCATAAAATCTCCATCTACAGCCCGCTGTCTGTCGTCAGTGTGATGAGAAACGGAATCGTGGACAATTACTGGAACAAGACAGAGAACTATGAGGCGTTGGCTGATTTTATCAGGATGGACTGTGACGGGCTGAAGGAGACAGTTGCTCTTCTGATGAGTGGCGCGCGTATAAAGGTAAATCTGAAAGGATATCAGAATGACATGACATCCTTTCGGGGAAGAGATGACATTCTGGCGTTGCTGATTCATCTGGGATATCTTGGGTTTGAAGGGAATGAGAGCCAGGGAAGGATTGACTCGGAGCAGGGAGAAGTGTTTATTCCGAATCGGGAGATTCTGGAGGAGTTCAGAACCTCGACTGAATCAGGTAAATGAACGATAGATAAAGGCAGCCCTTCAAACGGGGCTGCCTTATATGTACGTAGAACAGGCAGAATGAGATCATTTCCGAGATGATGGGAATATGACTGGATAAAACATGATGATCCAGGAGTACTATTCCGCTGGCTGCTCCGCAGCTGAAAGAATTCTCTCTACATCCTTCATGGCTGATGCATCTCCGTTTTCCACTGCCTTCATATACCATTCAAGCGGCAGGTTGTAGACACCGTACCGGTTTTCGATGCACCATCCGACCATACGCATGGCATCCGCATACCCGGCTTCCGCAGCTTTGCGATACCACAGATAGGCTTCCCGCGGCTCCTCAACCGTACCGTAACCATACTGATACATGAGAGCAAGGTTATACATCCCTTCATGATTGCCGGTTTCCGCGAGCTTTTTCATCCAGAAAAACGATTGAGATGGATCTGCTTCAGTGCCAATGCCACTGCGGTAACAGCGGGACAGATGGTACATGCCGAGATCGTAACCGGCCTCTGCCGCCTGGGCATACCAGGTATACGTCTTCCCGGAATCAGGAGCCACACCGTAGCCTTCTTCGAAGCAGGAGGCGACATTGACCATTCCGGCAGGATCGCCCATCTCAGCCGCTCGCAGGTTCCAGAGAAAAACCTGCTCAGGATCTTCCTCTACGCCAAGACCGTTCAGATAGCAGTTAGCGACAGCGACCATTCCCTGAGTGCTGCCCGCTTCCGCTGCCTGAGAATACCAGTTTAAGGCGGCGGAGGGGCTTACCTCTGTGCCCCAGCCGTTCTGATAGCAATCCGCAAGCAGCATCATGGCGTCGACGTTTCCGGCCGCCGCCGATTCCTCAAGAAAAGAGAGCTCTGCAGGTCCAATGGCATCTTTTTGCGCATAGGACACAATGGCAGCACCGTAAATGTCAAAGGACAACTGTTCATTCTTTCGGCTGATTACTACATTGCGCCAAAGCAGAATGCCGGTAATCGTGAGAGATATGGCAATCAGGGACCCCGTGGTAAGCCCTACACGAAGGCGACGCTGTTTTTCTCTGTCTACCAGTCGGTTCAGCCTGAGATCCAGGACGACGGAAACAACCTTGAGGAATGCTTTGTTTTTGCCGATTTCCTGGATGTTGGCGCCCAGAAGTTCATCTTCTGCCTCAATGCGGAGAGCTGGCGGATAGCATTCCAGCTCAGGATGATCGCTGTTTGGCTCGCCGGAAACGATAAAGGGGATGATGTGGTCCCGGCGCCCAAGAGAGCAGAAGTGGCGGATTTCCTCATTGACCCAGTGGGAAGCTGCACTGTATGGGGAGCATATGACGACCAGGAAGCGGGAGTTTTCGAGCTCCCGGTTCAGGGATGCCTGCAGCTCCGCGCCTGCCAGATCGGTCTGATCCCGAAAGACACGCAGCTTGCTCCGTGGTGGCTTCTGTTGCCCTTTTTCCCGGGGAATCGAAAAGGTCTCAAGGCGCCGCTGCAGCCAGCGGCCCCATTTCATATCCCGGTGGCTGTAACTGATAAAAGCGTCAAATGCGTAGTTTTCCATTTTATCTATCCTTCGCTGTGCTTCTCTGTGTGGTTCATCTCTATGTCTATGCTTAGAGTGCATCCGGCGTAAAGGCTCTTTGCAGAAACCTTGGGCGTGCACAGGAATCTCGTTGAGATTCCTGTGCAAGTGATGTCGATGAAACTATTGTATACTTTCGCTCTTCATTGGTCAATTGTTATCACAATGGACGGCTGATTCAGGTAATAGACGAAGCTTACGACGGGAGGAGAGAATTTGATCCAGGATAAAGAATCACCGGCATCTGTGTGGATGCCGGTGATTGTTAATTCGGAGCACCGTAGAGGTATTCACTGAAGGCCATCATGCAGGCGGCAGCGCCATGCTGATTGTCAACCATCTGTTTTTCGCTCAGATAATAGCGAATGGTTCCATCGCGATCCGTCCGGTGGTCAGGGCCGGGGCCAAGACCTGCTGAGGCGCAGGTACCATAAAGATAATAGTTTTCGCCGTCCTTGCGCAAATACGTCTTTTCAATTCCTGTGAGAATCTCTTCGCCCAGATGCCAGCAGGAAACCGGGATCATCCCGAGGCGGGCGCCTTTCATGAGCGCATAGGCAACCATGGCGGAGCCGCTGGTTTCCGGATAATTGAGAGGTTCATCGGGAAGATTGGGAATCTGCAGGAACATCTTAGTCTCTGCCTGCTGATAGGGGAGAAGTCCCAGGAGTGCATTCGAAAGGAACTCGCAAAGTTCTTTTGCCGCGGGTGTCTGTTCTTTGATGATTTCGTAAACATCGACAAGAGCCATGAGGAACCAGCCCTCTGCGCGCAGCCAGACCGTTGGGCTCTGCCCGGTTACGGGATTTGCCCAGTCCATCCTGCGGGAGCAGTCGTTTGCATGCATGTAAAGACCGAGCGCTGGATTGTAGAGAAGGGAATGGGCTGTCCTGAACTGCCCCAGGATATCCTCCAGCTTGTCGGCTTTGTGCTCAACAGAGTAGGCGGCATAGACCGGAAGCCCCATATAAAGACCATCCAGCCACACCTGATTCGGATAGATGTCCTTGTGCCAGAAGTTTCCGGTTTCCGTTCTCGGGTAATCAAAGAGGGTACTTTCGCATTTCCCGAGAGCCTTCTCAAAGCGGTCATCACCGGTCAGATCGCGATAAATACGAAGGGATTTGGCAAAGCTGACCTTATCAATATTGTGCTCGCCTTCGGGAAAGTTCCGGATGGAGCCATCCGCTGCAAGCAAATGATCAGCATAGGGACGGACATATTCCAGATAGGTCTTATCCCCGGAGGCGGCAGTAAGATCCCTGGCACCAACGATGCACAGGTCGTTCTTATAATTCCAGGGCTTTTCGTTAAGGAAGCGGGGGAATACATCGGTAAGATAATGTTTGAAATAGGTGACCCACATCATGTGTTCCTCCTTTGTGAAAGGGTGATAAGGGAGAATCAGAGACCGGCAAAATCGGCCACGCGATTGATGGCTTCCATGGCCTCAAGGAAGGTGACCTCGCGGTTTGGATGGAAGTATCCTGACTCAAGGGAAAGGAAGCGGAAATAGAGGGCGCGTGCCACGTTGGTCCCATAATTGTTTGTGACCTCATGGACATCGGCACATACCGGCATGGTGCTTGAGGCATTGCGGTAGTTGATGCCGCAGGCCTGCATCAGCACGGTGGCAAAGGCCTGCCGGGTCACATGCTCCTCCGGATGGAAACGGCCATCCGGGGCAAGAGAGAGGAAGCTGTTCCCGACAGCGATTTCGGCAGCATTTTCCTCAGAAGCGGGAAGAGGCATGGTCCTGCTTGACTCGCCAAGAGGTGAGAGCATCCGCGCAAGCTGGATGCGCGTCACCGGAGAGGATTCCGGGAAACTCCCGTCAATGGAAAGTATGCCACGACAGGCAAGGCGGTCATTGAGAGGACGTGTAAACCTGGGAAGGACCAGATAGGGAATGCTTCTTTCCAGCTGTCCTGCAGCATCCATGGCGACGGCACGAACGTAAATGGCATCCACGGGAACGGTGAACGCTTCCCACAGGCCGTGACGCTGCCAGGTGACCCCATCCTGTGAGGTTTCCCATTGCCACTCAAGGCGGTCCTGAGTTCCATCCATTTCCGCTGTGCCGTGGATGACAGCACCCGGAACCGGAATGTCCGGAATGCGGACATGAACCGGACGAGGATAGGTTTTTCCGTTGATCGTTACATTATCAATGATGGGATTTTCCCAATTGAGACTGTGAAGGGTCTGGCGGACGCCATCTATATGGATATTGCGGAGAATGAGGCCGGTGATCGGCACCTCCGGAAAAGCTTCCAGGAAGATGCCGTAATCTCCGCCGTGGGCGGTTATGTTTTCCACCGTGATGTTGCGAAATACAGGCAGGTACTCGCCGTTTCGGCCGTCTTCATAGAGCATGGTCCCGTGGAGGGCGGCACCGCCGACCTTTGCGATTTCGCTGTTTGACAGGGTGACATTTTCGATGTATCCCCCGCGCCGGGCATTCGTCTTAAAGCGAAGGGCATAGGTCAGATTTGGACTTTCAAAATGGTTGTGGTCGGCAAGTACATTGGAGATGCCACCGCTCATTTCACTGCCCAGTGCGACGCCGCCATGACCATCCAGGAAATGGTTGTGTTCGATCAGAACATTCTGGCAGGGGGTGTTTGCCCGCCGGCCATCCAGGTCGCGTCCGGACTTGAGAGAAATGCAGTCATCGCCTGTATCAAACCGACAGTTCCGGATTACAACGCCGTTACAGCTCTCCGGGTCACAGCCGTCGTTGTTCGGACCATGGCTTGACAGGGTTACATTGTCTACGACGATGCTCTTACAGAACACCGGGTTGATCTGCCACATCGGGCTGTTATGAAGGGAGAAATCGCTCAGCATGATGCGCTCGCAACGCACGAACTGAATGAAATTCGGACGGAGATAATGTCCGCTTCCAAAAACACGTGCCTCAACAGGGACGCCCTCAGCATTCATTTGCCTCAGCAGCGAGCGGTCCTCCAGCTGGTAATCACGGTCATCGCTTGACCAGGCATTCTCCACCTGATGATGCCAGTTCCACCAGTGCTCCCGGTCTGCACCACCGTAGAGATGGCCGGGGCCGGAAATGACGATATCGTGCGCATCGCAGGCATAGAGCAGAGCACTGTAATTCATGCAGGGTGTCGCTTCCCAGTGGGCATAACGGACCGGATAGAGCGCAGGATCCGGAATGAAGCGGAGAATGGTTTCCGGGCTGTCAAGACGCAGATGAACATGACTTTTCATTTCAATGGCACCCGTATCGTAGATGCCCTTTGGAATGAGCAGAATCCCGCCGCCTTCAAGAGAAAGCTGATCAATCGCATGCTGAATGGCGGACTGCTGATTTTCACCGGTATTTGCGCGAATGCCGACCTCCTCGGCAATGATGATCCGCTCCGGTAACTGGGGGAGTGAAATCGTGGAAAGAATGGTATCGCGTAATGTTTCCATGTTCAGATGTCCCTCCTGTGCAGGTACATTAGAAATTGTTGATTTGCCAAGCCAATTTGTCAGGCACCTGCTTTCTGACCATTTGGCTTGGCACTGCTCCTTGAACAGAATATGCCCAGGAAACGCCCATTTTGCGCTCCTGGGCATATTTCACATGCAAACAATCAGTCGTCGTTCACATTGTATTTTTTGGCTTTTTCTGCAGCTTCCTGTGCAGCAGCCGCTTTTTTCCGCTTGAGATGCTCGGAAAGATACGGCCAGATGACGCAGAAGATAGCAAGCAGAAGGAGAATGGCGGAAAGCGGACGCGTAAAGAACGGTGCATAGGAACCGTGTGCGTATGAGATGCCGCGGCGGAAATAGCCCTCCAGCTTGGAGGAGAGGATGAAGGAGAGAACCAGCGGAGAGGTTGGCAGTCCGCCAATACTCATGAACAGGGAAAGCAGGCACAGTGCCAGCATGACATAGATGTTGAACATGGTATTGGAAATGCCGTAGCCGCCGATATAGGCAATCACAAGAATGACGGAATAGAGGTAGTGGTAGGGGATCCTCAGAATGTAGGCAAACCAGCGCTTGGTTGCTGCCTGCACGATAAAGGTGACAACGGCAGAGACAAGAACGCAGGCAAAGATCAGGTAGGCAAGATTCGGCTGTTCCGTCATGAACAGAGGACCTGCCTGAAGACCATGGATCGTGAGTCCGGAAATGAGCATGGCGGTAATGCCATCACCCGGGATACCAAGAGCCATCATCGGGATCAGTGCACCGCCGATGGAGGCATTGTTTGCGGTCTCAGAAGCCCAGATACCGGAGGGATTGCCCTCGCCAAAAGGCGTCTTGTCCTTGCTGGCGCTCTTTGCATAGCCATAGGCGACCATGTTGCTGATGCCGGAGCCCATGCCGGGCAGGAAGCCGATCCAAAGACCGGTGGCAAAAGCAAAGAGGACAACCTTGATGTTGTCGATGTAGTCTTTAATGGTGATTCCAAAGCCCTTTTCTGCTTTGGAGTTGACCTCAGGCATTTTAGCCTCGCCGCGGGCGGAGTCACGAATGATCTGGCACATGGCGAACATACCGAGCATCTGAGCAACGGTGCTGATGCCGCCGGAGAGATAGACGTTTTTAAAGGTGAAACGCTGAGAGCCGTTAATGGGATCCATTCCGATGCAGCCCAGCATGAGGCCGAGGCCTGCAGCCATGAGGCCCTTCCAGATGTTGCCCTTGGAAAGAGAGGCAACCAGCGTGATGGCGCAGAAGCAAAGGGAGAAGTATTCCCATG
>JAFUZM010000153.1 GCA_017476605.1 Clostridia bacterium | reverse complement strand
TTATGCGGTTCGCTCATGCTGCGCAGGCTCATAAGGCTCCGATTGGCAATGTCCCAGGTGAAGGTTTCCGTGCCTTCCATCATGAGCTGACAGGTCTTGCCCTGAATGTCGCTGATCGCTTCATTGATCGCACCATAGTCATTCATGTAGGCATTATATGTCATGACAGATCCGGTCACACAGTGGGTAAACTCATGGCATAACACATCCAGGCACTGGGAAAAATCATTGCCCTGACTGGCCAGGAAGAGCTGCCATCCAAGGTATCCGCCCACATAAGCGGCATTGTCCACCGGCTTGTGATTTTTATCGCAGTAGTTATTGAGCACCAGAATCGGCGTACCAAGGCCATCTCCTCCGACCCAGCCGATTTCCCGGTAATAATCATAGGCACGGCAGTAATTGTAGAGCGTCAGCAGGCCTACCTGATCCCACTCCTGATTGTCCGGGCTGTATTCGAGTACCACCTGTCCGCCATTATAAAGGAAATTCCAGCAGTCCGCCACGACAATCCTGCGTTCCAGGTTGCCAAGGTAATACATGCCCGTGCGCCGATCTCGCATGACGGAAACGGAAATCTCCATCTCCTCACCCGTTGAAAGGTCCACGTATCCGGTATACTCTGCGGGTTCCATAAATTCAAACACATAGCTGGCATCAAAGCCACTGGAGCCTGCCTCGTCGCCGGGGAAAATGGTAGGCAGACTATACAGATATACGCCATCCAGCGTTACATAATGCGCCAGATAGGGCAATTCGGCACTCTGGGTGATTCTGCTGTCCGGATTGTCGGTATAGACCACCCAGACATAGCGGCTGCCTTCCTCATCCTCCGCTTCAACGTCAATCTCAAGGGTCATCGGCAGAATCATGCGCTCGGTCAATCCCTCTACCAGTTCCAGTGTCTGCTGGCGGTTCTTAAGGACATACTCTATGACAATCTTCTCCGCTTCCTCTGCACTCACAATGTCGGATTCCACCTTTTGCGGCAGATCGGTGACAATGCTGCTGGTCAGGCCGATCATTCCGCCTTCAGAATCGGTGATCACCTTAACCGCGCCACCCAGCACTGTCGTATTGTCGTGCATCTGGCGGAAAACATAATAGTGATTGCCGCTGGCATCCGTGATCTCACGCCAGGGTTCAAGCACGATGTGCGCCTCTCCCCCAAGACGGGGAAGGAGGGCATCGATCACATCGGAAGCTGCCTCAAAACCGGTCACCGGTTTGTCTGTACATGCGCCATCAATTAACGTAACATGCCCGTCATGGGCATAGTACACCGGTTCCTTCGCCGTACTCTCTGTCTCAGCCAGTGCCAACGCGCACAGCAGCAGAGTAAGCATCATCAGCGCGCACAGAATTCGTTTCATTTGATTCATTTTGGGGTTCCTTTCTCCCTTATGTTCAGGGATATGTCCTCACATTCTTTTTTACGTCATCTCTCAGTTGCCCGACGAGGAAGAGGAGGAGGACGAAGATGAACTTGCAGCCTCCCGATCCCGAATCATATGCTGAAGGGTGATCAGGATGGCCACGACCTTGTCCTCGTACTCCGGACGATAGATATCAAGGCAATACTTGTCATGCAACGAAAGCATCTTCTGGCTGATCACCGCGATGATGCTCCCGTCGCTATCGTAGAGTTGAAAGTTCAGCGCCAGGATGTTGCCCTGCAGCTGCCATCCCAGCCCCTCAATATTGTTAATGTCCTTCACAAGGTGAAACAGTTCCGTTGAAACCTCGAAGCGGGTTCCATCTGCCATGGTGATGAAATGGCGCTGATGCAGCGACAGGAGCTTCCTTTCGATGTGCGCCACAAAATTGCCCGAAGCATCCGAGATGTCCGTCTTGTCAAGTATCGACGGGAATTTCGTATTTGCCTCGTATACCACACGCTCCTGATCGTCTGTGATGTCGATGTGTGCGTGCAACGAGAAGACCTTGGATGTGGTAAACAAAGAATGATGCGGTTCACCAAACTCCTCCACGTTATTGACATTAGGCGCCTCTCCCGCCTCACGAAAGCGATATAAGCTCGATAACAGTCCCATTTCCTTTTTCCTTTCTTCATATCTCATTGATCTCCGGATTCTTTCCGTCAAAGCTTCTGATTCCAAGAAGAGTGCTGATCAAGGACATTCCTTCCGGGGTCTCTTTTCCAAGAAGAAGCCGCTCTCAGCTTCTGTTTCTCAAGGGATAAGCGGCCACAGCATATGATGATTGAGTGACGCTCTCCATTTTCTTCCATTATAGCATTCCGTGTCCAACAGATGTCCAGTAAATCGCTTGATTTTCGTGCTCCGCTGCCCATTGGGCTCAAATGAGAGGCATCTTCCGGACAGGGCAGCACCCATGAGCACCATACGTGCAGAGGCAGAGACTCAGTCAGTGTGCCGCCCTCGTATGCCTATACCTGTCATGTTCTGTTCCTTTGCTGGCGGTATCTTCCTGGCGAAGCGCCGACTTCCCTGCTGAAAACGGAAATAAAATAGTTGTAATCCGCAAACCCACACTGCTCTGCAATTTCGCTCATGGACAGATCGGACCGTTCCGAAAGAAGACGCTTTGCCTCCTCTATGCGCAGCGCACGAATGTGCTCCGACATCCCGCATCCATAAAGCTCCTTCGCCGTTTTAAACAGTTTCGTATGCCCGACATGAAGCTCCCGACACATCCGTTCCGATGTGATTTTTTCGCCAAGATGATCAAGAAGCCATCTATCCAGCTCGGCTGCAAAGGACCCCTCCCGGATAAACGCCATTCGTTCCATAACAAGATAGGTGGCCAGTGCCTGCAGGACATGGGCGGCGCTCTCCACATATTCCCTCGAAATCACGGGAAGGGCATCTGTTGCCCGGTGAAGTTCGTCAAGATCTATGCCATACTGCCGGCATCGCCCTTCGATCTCATGCCATCCGATTTCCCGATCATCCCAGGTAAACACATGTCCGAACAGAAGAAATCCGACGGGCTTTTTGCTGACAATGAGCGGCATGATCGCCTCGCTGAGGCCAGCATGGCACCGGTAGATGTACGCCTGCTCCCCTCTAAGTGCCTGGTCACAGGCCTGGCTGTCACAGGCCAGGCAGGCCGCACATCCGCGCTTTGAATTGCGAATCAGCGCGCAGAACTCCGGCCGCTCCTCCGGCCAGGAAAGAAGCTCCTGGCGGTTTACATCAAAGACGACCGTCCTGAGCTGCGTCAGCTGGCAAAAATCCTTTAAGAGCGCTCTCAGCCGGTTCAGATCAAAGATCGAGTCCATATGCCCGTTTCCCTTTCTTCTGGTTTTTAAAATCATATCACATTTGCGTACGATTTCAAAGAATTCGGGTTTGATTTTGCTATTCTTTTCCGTCCGGCATGATACAATAGTAGAAGAGATTTTATTTTGAGACCATCGAGGTGAATGAAATGACCAACGGCTATCTATCCCATCCCATGCAGGAATACCATGTGCGCAAAGTGACCATTGAGGAAGGCCGGGCACGCGGCCTGCATCTCATTGAAGTCAGTACATCCGCCGGGCTTGACGTCGATCTTTTCCCGGATCACGGTCTTGACATCGGGCAGGTCAGGTATCGCGGCACAAACATGACGTTTATCAGCAAGAACGGCTACAGTGCTCCTTCTGCCGCACAGGCATTTGGCAGTGAGTTCCTCAGGTATTTCCCCGGCGGACTCCTTTATACCTGTGGCCTTCGCTCCACCGGACCCGAGCACGAGGATAACGGGGAATGGCATCCCCTCCATGGCCGGTATCACCTGCAACCCGCAGAGATGATCTCAACGCGGGAAAACGAGGAAAGTTTCGTGATTGAAGGTACCGTCCGTGAGGGTTCCTTGTTCGGTCCTGTTCTCTCGCTGCACCGCGTCATTGAGATTCCAAAAAACGGTTCCAGCATTTGTGTGTATGACTCGATCAGAAACGAAACCCCGATGGAGCAGGAATATGCCCTTCTCTATCACTGCAATTTCGGCTGGCCGCTTGTGAGTGATCAGGCTCATCTTGAACTGGATCCGGAGCGG